>JALZAP010000100.1 GCA_030948245.1 Candidatus Dormiibacterota bacterium
GCATGCGCTTCGCGCTGCCCCATGCCAACATCCTCATCCACCAGCCGCTCGGCGGCGCCCAGGGCCAGGCGTCGGACATCCAGATCCACGCCCGGGAGATCCTCCGCACCCGCGAGCTCCTCAACCAGGTCATCGCCACCCATTCCGGCCAGCCCCTCGAGAAGGTCCAGCTGGACACCGAGCGGGACTTCTTCATGACCCCGGAACAGGCCAAGGCCTACGGCATAATCGACGACATAATCCAGGCACCGGTGAAATCGCTGCAGCCGGGCGCGAAGGAAAAGGCCAGCTAGTGACGTCTTCTGAGTCATGATCTTCCGGCGCCGCGAAGGTAAGGAACAAGTTCGGCACAAGCCGAAGTGCTCCTTTTGCGGCAAGGCCCAGGGCCAGCAGGGAGAACTTGGCCTCCGAGATCGGGTGCGGCTGGTCGCCGGGCCTGGCGTTTACATCTGCAGCGACTGCATCAGCCTTGCCAATGAGATACTGCGCGGCGATAATTCGCCGGCGCCCGCCTAGGAACCCAGGGAACCCATGAACGAACGCGAAGATCGTCGCCGATACACACGCTGCTCCTTCTGCGGGAAGGGTCAAGACCAGGTGCGGAAGCTCGTCGCCGGACCCGGCGTCTATATCTGCGACCAGTGCATCGACCTCTGCCAGGAGGTCCTCGAGGAGGACAGCCGGACCGCCACCTCGAAGAAGGCGAAGACCGGCTTCATCCCCAACCCGAAGACGATCTGCGCCGCCCTCGACCAGTACGTGGTCGGCCAGGACCACGCCAAGCGGGTGCTCTCGGTCGCCGTCTACAACCATTACAAGCGGATCCAGGCTTCGAAGATGGTCGGCGACGTCGAGCTCCAGAAGTCGAACGTCATGCTCGTCGGCCCCACCGGCTGCGGCAAGACCTACCTGGCCCAGACGCTGGCCAAGATCCTCGACGTCCCCTTCGCGATCGCCGACGCCACGTCGCTGACCGAGGCGGGCTACGTCGGCGAGGACGTCGAGAACATCCTGCTCCGCCTCATCCAGGCTGCCGACTTCGACATCAGCCGCGCCGAGCGGGGGATCATCTACATCGACGAGATCGACAAGATCGCCCGCAAGTCGGACAACCCCTCCATCACCCGCGACGTATCAGGTGAGGGCGTCCAGCAGGCGCTGCTGAAGATCCTCGAGGGCACCGTCGCCAACGTGCCGCCGCAGGGTGGCCGGAAGCACCCCCACCAGGACTTCATCCAGATCAACACGACCAACATCCTGTTCGTGGTCGGCGGCGCCTTCGACGGCCTCGAGCGGATCATCGAGCAGCGCATCGGCCACAAGCGGATCGGCTTCGGCGCCACCTCGCCCGAGAACCGGCTCGCCGCCGAGAAGGACGTCTCCGAGAAGCTCAAGTTCCTCCAGCCGCAGGACCTGCTCAAGTTCGGCTTCATCCCCGAGTTCGTGGGCCGGCTGCCGATCGTGGTGACGCTTCACCACCTCGACGAGGAGGACATCGTCCGGATCCTCACCGAGCCCAAGAACGCGCTGGTCAAGCAGTACCAGAAGTTCTTCGCGCTGGACAATGTCGAGCTTGTCTTCGAAGGTCATTCGCTGGAGGCGATCGCCCACAAGGCGCTCACCCGCGGGACGGGCGCCCGGGCCCTGAAATCGATAATCGAGGAGGTGCTCCTCAACTCGATGTTCGAGGTGCCCTCGCGGCCCGACATCAAGCGCTGCATCATCACCGAGGAGTCGATCGTCGACGGCTCCGAGCCCGAGTTCGAGCTCTCCGATGAGAACGATGGGCCGCGGCTCCTCGCTGGAGAGACCGCCTAGCCCTGCAGTCCGGCTGCTGGCCGTACTCGGCGCGATCGGCGACCGAACCCGATGGTTAGCCGGCGACGTCCGCCCGGTCGTCCGCGATCGGCTTGTCGGTGCCCCTCCGGAGCTCGACCCTGCGCTCCTCGGGCAGCCGTTCCTGGTAGAGGCGGTGGATGGCCAGCACCCGCCGCCGGAGCACGGGCGGTTTCTGGCTGGCGGGGTCCTTGACGCCCAGCTCGGAGAGGCGGAAGAGGACCGGCAGCGGCGGGATCTCGTCGTCCCGCAGGCCCTCCAGAGCAGTCAGCAGGTCCTGCAGGCGGCGCAGCCGGGAACGGCGGTCCTCCTCGCTCTCCATCGCCCGCGCATCGTAAGCCACCCCGGCCGGGCTTGGACGCAAGGCCTCCTTAACCGCCGTTAACAAACATTCTTCATGCGTTAACGATTGGATCCGGGGCCTCCCCCGGTACCGTTGTGCCCGGTTCCCGCGCGACTAATAAGGTCCGGGGCAGCCGAGGGAGAGTAGTCATCCGTGAGGGGAGTTGCAGGCGACGGCCATCGGGCCCGAGCCGAGATGGAGGACAAGGGCGGAAGGCGCCCTCTGGAGGACTACCGGCACTGATGCTGGGGACCTTCTCGCGCCGCATTCTCGTGGCACGCCCGCTGGCGGCGCTCTGCGCCGTCCTGGTCGCCGCCTCCCTGGTGGCCACCTCATTTGCCGCCGCTCCCGCGGCCCCAGCCGGCCCTTCGGGGCTGACGAGCGTGATCATCCGGGGCGAAGCCGGTCTCCTGGTCCAGCTCGAGCACTCAACCGTCCTCGCCGGCGGCACCATCGTCCGCGAGCTCGGCCTGATCGACGGTTTCTCGGCAAGGATTCCCTCAGCCAAGCTGGCAGCGATCCGTGCTCTCCCCGGCGTGCTCGCGGTCAGCCCCGACTCGGGCGCCACCTTCCACTCCACCTACGACCCAGGCAGTGACCCCTACTCGATGATCAACACGGCGGCCGCGGTCGGCGCCACCGCGGCCTGGAAGCAGGGCATCACGGGCGCGGGCGTCGACGTCGCCGTGATCGATTCGGGCGTGACGCCGGTCGTCGGCCTGGCCGGGCCGGGCAAGGTCGTCAACGGTCCCGACCTCTCCTTCGACTCCCAGACACCATCGGTGCAGTACCTGGACGGCTTCGGCCACGGGACCTTCATGGCCGGCCTGATCGCAGCCAGGGACCCCGGCGCCGACGTCAATCACCCCGGTTCCGCCTATCTCGGCATCGCGCCCGATGCCCGGATCGTCAACGTCAAGGTGGGCGCCGCAAACGGCGCCGTGGACGTCTCGCAGGTGATCGCCGGCATCGACTGGGTCGTCCAGCACCGGCACGACAATGGGCTCAACATACGGGTCCTGAGCCTCTCCCTCGGGACCCACAGCAGCCAGGACTGGCGGGTCGACCCCCTCGCGTTTGCGGCCGACGTGGCCTGGCGCTACGGCATCGTGGTCGTCGTCGCCGCCGGCAACGACGGCGCCGCCGCGGGTCGTCTCGACGACCCCGCGATCGATCCCAACCTGATCGCCGTCGGTGCGGCCGGGACCCAGGCCGACTACAGCAAGAGCGTCGCGGCCCTCTTCTCGAGCCTCGGCGACGGCCAGCGCAATCCCGACCTGCTGGCGCCCGGCATCCACCTCCAGGGCCTTCGGGTGCCCGGCTCGTTCATCGACCAGCGCTACTCGTCGGCGGCATTCGGAGATCGCTATTTCCGGGGCAGCGGCACCTCGGAGGCCACCGCCATCACGGCCGGCGTGGTGGCGCTGCTCCTGCAGCGGCAACCCGACCTCAGGCCGGCACAGGTCAAGGCGATCCTCAAGGCGGGCCTGGTCAATCAGCAGGGCGAGAACGGCACCGGACCCGGCCTCCTCCATGCGGTGGCCGCCGTCGCCGGCGAGCTGAACCTTTCCGACCTGCTCGGAGTCTGGCAGCACCTGAGCTATGCGACGGGCACCGGTTCGCTGGAGCTTGCCCGCGGCGATGTCCACGTCGCAATCGGCGGGGTCACGCTCAGCGGCGAGCAGGACATCTTCGGGAACGCCTTCTCGGGAGCCCGGCTGGCCTGGCCGACCGCGGCGGGACGAAGCTGGAACGGCGGTACCTGGAACGGTGGCAGCTGGACCGGCACGACCTGGTCGGGCACCACCTGGTCGGGCACGACCTGGTCGGGCACCACCTGGAGCGGGACCACCTGGTCCGGGACCACCTGGTCGGGGACCACCTGGAGCGGCACCACCTGGACCGGTACGACCTGGTCCGGGACCACCTGGAGCGGCACCACCTGGTCGGGCACGACCTGGAGCGGTGACATCTGGTCCATGGACAGCTGGAGTTGATGAGGTGACTGAAACCGAAATGATCCTTCCCGATTACCGACATTAGGTCGAGATCCGGAGCATGAGCCCGGTCGTACGGCGGGTCTGGGCGCTCAATGCGGCCCTTGTCGCCACGGCGGCGGTCCTCTTCCTCGGACTCGTGGTCCACCTTCCGGCACCGCCGGCGAGCCTTCAGCTGGTCCCCTGGTGGGGGCTGGCCGTCCTCTTCTTCATCAGCGAGATCGCCGTCGTCCACGTCCAGATCCGGCAGGAGGCCAACACCTTCTCCTTGAACGAGCTCCCGCTCGTCGCCGGGCTCTATTTCACATCGCCGATGGGGATGGTCGCGGCGCAGGCGCTGGGCGCCGCCGTGGCGCTCGCCTTCCACCGCCGGCAGCCGCCCCTGAAGTTGTTCTTCAACGTCGGCAAGCTGAGTCTCGAGGCCGCGGTGGCCCAGGTGATCTTTCACTGGGTCGTCGGCTCGCACACCGAGCTCGGCATCTATGGCTGGCTGGGCGGCCTGAGCGCGATCGCGGTCGTCGACACCCTCGGCTGCCTGGTCGTGCAGATCGTGATCTCGATCACCGAGGGCCGGCCGAAGACGGGGTCGATCGTCCGTGCCGTCTCCCTCGCGGTGGCCAGCGGGTTCACCTCGGGCAGCGTCGCCCTCCTCGGTGTGACCGTCATCGGCAGGGATCCCTACGGGGTCTGGCTGCTGCTGATACCGGCGGCGATGCTCTTCCTCGCCTACCAAACCTATATCGGCGAGCAGGGGCGGCAGGAGACGATCGAGCAGCTCTACGAGGCGAACCGGATGCTGCAGCGCGCCGGCAGCCTGGAGACGGCCGTCATGCAGCTGCTCGAACACGTTCGGACGATGTTCCGGGCCGAGGTGGCGGAGATCATCCTGCTCACCGCCGGGGCGGACGAGCGGGCCGTCTGCAGCCGCGTCGGACCGGGCGACGACACGGTGACCCTGCTCGACATGGCCGTCGATCCGATGCAGCAGGCGCTGGCGGCACTGCCCGCCGAGACGCGCGGCACGATGTTCTTCCACGCCCGCTCCGACGCCGAGCTTCCGCCCCGGCTGAGCGCACTGGGCGTACGCGACGCGATGGTCACCCAGCTGGTCGGGGAGCGCCGCGTCATCGGCACGATCATGGTTGCCAACCGGCTGGGCGACGTCCGCTCCTTCAACGACAAGGACCGGCGCCTCTTCGAGACGCTCTCAGCCCAGGTCAGCTTCTCGCTCGAGAACGGCCGCCTCGAGCAGACCCTGGCCGGGATGCGGACCGAGCACGCCGAGCTCGAGCACCAGGCACTCCACGATCCCCTCACCAAGCTCGCCAACCGCGTCCTCTTCAACGACCGCGTGCGCCATGCGCTCGGTCGTCGGGTCGAGCCCGGCCAGACGGTGGCTGTGATGTACATCGACCTCGACGACTTCAAGACCGTCAACGACAGCCTCGGCCACGCCGCGGGTGACGCCCTCCTGATCCAGGTCGCCGAACGGATGAGCGTCTGCGTCCGCCCCGACGACACCGTCGCCCGCCTCGGCGGAGACGAGTTCGCTGTCCTCATGGAGGACGTCGCGGCCGAATCCGAGGCGACCGCGGTCGCCAAGCGCATCCTCGACTCGCTGAACACGCCCTTCGAGATCGCAGGCGAGGCGGTCTGGGCCCACGCCACGATCGGCATCGCCCGCATCGCGCCCGGCGAGATCGATGTGCCCGACTTCCTCCGCCGTGCCGACCTGGCGATGTACACCGCCAAGGGGGAGGGAAAGAGCCGCTACGCCGTCTTCGGCGATCGGATGCGGATGAGCGTCGTCAAGTCGACGCGCGCCGAGACGGGCTCCTGAGTTGGGCAGCGAGCGCACCGGCAGCCGGCCGGTAGCGGGGCAGCTTGCCTTCTGGGCCCGGGTCAGCCTCGGCCTGGCGATCCTGGCCTGGGTCCTGCACCCGGTCGACTACGTCCTGCTCCGGCCCTCCTGGAGCTGGTTCGGCCCGCTTCTCTTCATGGCCTGCAAGCTCTTCGCCGACCTCTTTCCAATCAAGCTCCGCGACCTCGAGTTCACCGTCGGCGGCGCCGTCCTGGTCGCTGCCGCGATCGTCTTTCCAGAGCCGATCCCGGTCCTGATCGCGGTCGTTCCAAGCGTCGCCGCCGACCTCCTGCGGCACAAGTCGTGGGACCGCACCGCCGTCAACGCCGCCTCCGACGCCACCACCGTGTTCGTCGCCCAGTTCGTCTACTCCTCGCTCGCCCCCCATG
>JALZAP010000006.1:0-10149 GCA_030948245.1 Candidatus Dormiibacterota bacterium
CACCCTGAATCCTCTCCCCTGGGGGTGGATTCCCCCAGGCTGAGGTCAGCGTGAACTCGCGATAGAAACAAAAGCTGTAACATTTTGCCAATTTTCTTGCGTTAATTCGGCGCCATGCCGGGGCCTAATCCGGGCTTCAGGTTTCGGTCCGAACCTATCCTCATCCACCCCCGGATAAGAAAGCTCCCGGCCCGCCGGCCAGGGGGCTTTCTTCTCGCCCTGCCGCGGCTCGGACCCGGTTCTTGGCCCGCGATTTCGAGCGGCTGATGATCTCGCTGTCGCTCATTCTCCCATCACCGTTTCCCGCGCTTCTCGACTTCCACAGCGGTGCCGCGTTGACAGCCCCGCAGGGCGGCTGTTAGCTTCCCGCCAGGCCCGTTTCGGGCAGGGGGGGCCGCGCCGACTGGTCGTGGCATAGCAGGAGAACTCTTTTTGATGAGTGTCGAGACCCGTGATGCGGACGTCGAAACCCTCCATCGGATGGGCTACGCGCAGGAGCTGCTGCGCAAGATGGGCACCTTCTCCAACTTCGCCGTCTCCTTCACGATCATCTCGATCCTCTCCGGCTGTCTGACGCTCTACCAGTTCGGCATGAACACCGGCGGCCCGATCGCCATGAACATCGGCTGGCCGATTGTCGGCATCTTCGTCCTGATGGTCGCCCTCGCCATGGCCGAGGTCTGCTCCAGCTACCCGACCGCGGGCGGCCTCTACTACTGGTCGGCGAAGCTCGGCGGCCGGAGCGGTGCCGGCTGGAGCTGGTTCACCGGCTGGTTCAATCTGCTCGGCCAGGTCGGCGTGACTGCGGGAATCGATTTCGGCCTGGCCCTCTTCCTGGACGCCTTTCTCAACCTGACCGTCGGCTATCCCACCGAGCCGCGCTGGATCATCCTGCTCTTCGGGATCGCTCTTTTCCTCCACGGCCTACTCAATACGTTCGGTGTAGCGCTGGTCGCCCGCCTCAACGACGTCTCGGTGTGGTGGCACGTGTTCGGCGTCCTGATAATCGTCGGCATCCTCTTCTTCGTGCCCACCCACCACCAGTCGGTGTCCTTCGTTTTCACCAAGTACGTGAACAACACCGGCTTCGACAACCCGATCTACGTCTTCCTGATCGGCCTCCTCCTCGCGCAGTACACGCTGACCGGTTATGACGCGTCCGCGCACATGACAGAGGAGACCCGTAACGCTGCGATCGCCGGCCCGCGGGGCATCGTGATGTCGGTGCTGGTCTCTGTGATCGCCGGCTGGATCCTCCTCTTAGGCGTGACCTCGGCGATCCAGGACTACGGCAAAGAGGTCGCTGTCCTGGTGCCTCCGGCGGCCATCTTCGTCGACGCGGCGGGAAAGAACCTCGGCCTGGTGCTCCTCTTCATCGTCGTCGTCGCCCAGTTCTACTGTGGCATGTCGTCGGTGACGGCGAACTCGCGGATGATCTACGCCTTCTCCCGCGACGGCGCCGTCCCCGGTTCCGCGTTCTGGCACCGGATCAACCCGAGGACGCGAACTCCGACCAACTCGATCTGGTTCGCTGCCGTCGGCGCATTCATCCTCGGCGTTCCCTACCTGATCAGCCCGGTGGCGTACTTCGCGGTGACTTCGATCGCAGTCATCGGCCTCTATATCGCGTACGGCCTGCCGATCCTGCTCCGGCTGATCGCCGGCGGCAGCTTCGTGCCGGGGCCCTGGCAGCTCGGCGCCTGGAGCCGGCCGATCGGGATCATCGCCGTCGTCTGGATCGCCTTCATCGCCATCCTCTTCTGTCTGCCCCAGGTGGCGCCGGGCAACACCGTCATCACCTTCAACTACGCGCCGGTCGCGGTGGGGGTGGTGCTGCTCTTCAGCGGCGGCTGGTGGCTTGTCTCGGCGAAGAACTGGTTCAAGGGCCCCAAGGTCCAGGGATCTTCGGAGGAGCTGGCAAGGATCGAGGCCGAGCTCGTAGTCTGAGCCCCCCATGCTGAGCCTCGACGAGCTGGCCACCGCGGTCGGCGACGGCACCGTCGACACGGTGGTCGCCGCCTTCACCGACATGCAGGGACGCCTTCTGGGCAAGCGGCTCGATGCGGAGTACTTCCTCGCCTCGGCAGGCAAGGGAGAGCCGGTCGAAGGATGCAACTACCTGCTCGCGCTGGAGATGGAGATGGACCCGGTGCCGGGCTACGAGATGGCCAGCTGGGAGCGCGGATACGGCGACTTCGACATGGTTCCCGACTTCGCGACGATGCGGAGGATCCCCTGGCTGGAGGGCACCGCTCTGGTCCTCTGCGACGTGGCCTGGCACGACAAGACGCCGGTCCGGCCCTCGCCCCGCCAGGTGCTCCGCGAGCAGGTTGAGCGCGCCCGGCTCCTCGGCTATGAGCCGATGTTCGGATCCGAGCTCGAGTTCTACCTGCTCAAGGAGACGTTCGCCGAGGCGCACGCCAAGGGCTACCGGGACCTCACTCCCTCGGTCCCCTACAACATGGACTACCACGTCCTCGCCACCAGCTACGACGAGGCCTTCATCCGCGCCGTGCGCCTTGCCATGAAGGAGGCCGGCATCCCGGTCGAGAGCTCCAAGGGCGAGGCCTGGGCCGGCCAGCAGGAGATCAACTTCCGCTTCGCCGACGCGCTCCACGCCGCCGACGGGCACGCCATCTACAAGAACGGGATCAAGGAGCTCGCCCAGCAGCACGGGTGCTCGGTGACCTTCATGGCCAAACCGGATCACACCTGGATCGGCAGCTCCTGCCACATCCACTCCAGCCTCTGGAAGGACGGCCGGAACGCCTTCGAGGGCGAGTCCGACGTCTTCCGCCACTACCTCGCCGGCCAGATCGCGACGGCCGCCGAGATGGCGATCTTCCTCGCTCCCAACATCAACTCCTACAAGCGCTACGCGGCCGGCACCTGGGCGCCGACGACGCTCGCCTGGGGCACGGACAACCGGAGCTGCGGCTTCCGGATCGTCGGCCACGGCCAGCGGCTGCACCCGGAGAGCCGGATCCCGGGGGCGGACGCCAACCCCTACCTCGCCTTTGCCGCGCTGCTCGCCGGCGGGCTGTACGGGATCGAGAACCGGCTCGAGCTGCCCCCGGCCTTCAGTGGCAACGCATACGAGTCGGACGTCGAACGCTTCCCAAGCACCTTGCGCGACGCGATCAGGGCGCTGGAGCGCGGAACGGTGGCCCGGAAAGGTCTCGGCGACGACGTCGTCGACCACTACCTGCACTACGCCCGGACCGAGCAGGGCCTCTTCGACAAGGTGGTCACGGCCTACGAGCGCGAGAGGCTGTTCGAGCGGGGATGAGTCTCCAGGTCCTCAACCCTGCCACCGGCCGGCCGATCAAGCAGCTCGAGAGGGCCGGTGTCGAGGAGACCGACCATGCGGTCGCCCGCGCGCTGTCCGTCTACCCGGACTGGCGGGCAGTGAAGCCGGCCGACCGCGCTCGGCTGTTGCGCCGGCTCGCCGCGCTCGTCGAGGAGCACGGCGAGGAGTTGGCCAGGCTGGAGAGCGCCAACGTCGGCAAGCCGCTCGCCGACTCGCGCTGGGAGATCGGGATGGTCGCCGACGTCTTCCACTTCTACAGCGGCGCGACCGACAAGCATTACGGCGAGACGATCCCGGTCGCAGGCGGCGTCGACCTCACCTTCCGCGAGCCGCTCGGCGTGGTCGGCCTGATCGTGCCCTGGAACTTCCCCCTCATGCTCGCCAGTTGGAAGCTGGGACCGGCGCTCGCCTGCGGCAACACGGTGGTGCTGAAGCCGGCCGAGCTGACGCCGCTGACCGCGCTCCGCTTCGCCGAGCTGGCGCTCGAAGCCGGTCTGCCCGAGGGTGTCGTGAATGTCGTCGTCGGGCCGGGCTCGGTCGCCGGCCGGCGCCTGGTCGAGCACCCGGATGTGGCGAAGATCGGGTTCACAGGTTCGACCGAGGTCGGGCGCACGGTGATGGAGGGAGCCGCGGCGACCATCAAGCGGGTGACCCTCGAGCTGGGCGGCAAATCGGCCAACGTCGTGTTCGCCGACGCCGACCTCGAAAAGGCCGCGGCGGCAGCGCCCTCGGCGGTCTTCGGCAACGCCGGCCAGGACTGCTGCGCGCGCTCCCGGATCCTCGTCGAGCGGTCCGCCTACGACCGCTTCCTGAAGCTGCTGGTCGAGGCGACCGGCCGGTTCAAGGTCGGCAGCCCGGAAGAACCGGGCGTCGAGATGGGACCGCTCATCTCAGCCTCCCATCGAGAGAAGGTCGCGTCGTTCGTGGAGGGGCGGCCGCTGTTCCAGGGTTCGGTGCCCGATGGATCCGGTTTCTGGTACCCGTGCACTCTGATTGAGGCCACCAACCAGGACCGGGTCGCCCGCGAGGAGGTGTTCGGGCCGGTGGCGACGGTGATCCCGTTCGAGGACGAAGAGGACGCCGTCCGGATCGCCAACGACACGCCCTATGGCCTCTCCGGCTCCATCTGGAGCCGGGACGGCGCGCGCGCTCTCCGAGTGGCGCGCGAGCTGGAGACGGGCGTCCTCTCGGTCAACTCGAACAGCTCGGTCCGCGTCGTCACGCCCTTCGGTGGCTTCAAGCAGTCGGGCTTCGGCCGGGAGCTCGGCATGCACGCGATGAACGGCTACTCCGAGGTGAAGAACGTCTTCATCTCGACCGAGGCCTGACGGAGTTCGGCGCCACGCCTTGGCCACCGCCGGATGTTCGACCTAAGCCAGGGACCCGATCCGAAGCAGCCCTTCGCGAGTTTCACTGTCGAGTCGGGCGAGCAGCTCGAGCGACTTTACGTTCGCCTCGACCTGCCCGGGACTGGTGGCGCCGAAGAGGACGCTGGCAACGTGGGTGTTGAGCAGCGGGAAGGCGATCGCCAGGGCGGCCGGCGAGGTCCCCGCCCGCGCTGCGAGGTCCCGAAGCTCGACGGCCGCGTCGCGTCCGGCTCGGAGCCGGGGATCGTCGAGCTCACCGCTCCAACGGCCAAGGGCGCCCTCGACCAGGTACTTGCCGCTCAGGACCCCGCCGAGCATCACGAATGACGCGACGACGCTCGCCCCGCAGGAGGCGAGGGCCGCCACCATCTCCTTGTCTTCAACCGGCGAGCGCATCGCCACGCTGTAAGCGAGCTGGGCCGCGCAGGGTTTGGCCACCCCCTGCTCGGTCGCGATCCTCCCCACCTCGGCGATCTGTGCCGCGGGCCAGTTGAGCACGCCCCAGGCGCGGACCTTGCCGGCCTTGATGATCCCCCCGACCTGACGGACGACCTCGTCGAGCGCCAGCCCATCCGGCGGCCGCTCGGCGTAGACGAGGTCGAGGTGGTCGATGCCCATCCGGCCCAGCGAGCCGGCAACCTCGGCCGCCGCATCCTGCTCGGGCCAGAACTCCCACCAGACCTTGTTGGCCAGCACGACCTCGTCCCGCTTCCAGCCGGCGGCACGGAAGAGCTCGCCGAAGACGACCTCCGAGTAGCCGGTCTTTAGCGGCGCGCTGCCCGTCTCGTCGTTGTAGCGGGCATCGTCGAGGAAGGTGATGCCACTCTCGCGCGCCTTCTTCATGACGGCGATGCCGGCGTCTCGGGGTATCCGCTCGAAGGTCCGCCAGGAGCCGAGCGAGAGGTTGGAGACGGAGATCCCCGACCCGCCGAGCGGCCGGATCGCGGGTCTAGCCATGGACTCGGTTTCCTCCGACCCAGGTTGCCGCGATGAGCGGGACGCCGGGGCGATAGACGAGATGCGAATAAGACGGCGCCTCGAGCAGGACGGCGTCGGCTCGGCTGCCCGGCGCGAGCCGGCCGAGCTCCTCGCGGCGGAGCGCGCGAGCGCCTCCCATGGTGGCTGCGAGCAGGGCTTCCTCGATCGTCATCCGGAGGTCGCGCACGGCGAGCGCGATGCAGAAGCTCATCGAGGTCGTGTAGCTGGAGCCGGGGTTGCAGTTGGTTGCGATCGCGTAGGACGCGCCGGCGTCGATGACGCGGCGTGCGTCGGGGTAGGGCTGGCGGGTCGAGAAGTCGGCGGCGGGCAGGAAGGTCGCGACCGTGTCGCCACCTGCCAACGCTTCGACGTCTGCGTCCTCCAGGTAGGTGCAGTGGTCGACCGAGGCGGCACCAAGCTCGACCGCCAGGCGGACGCCGGGTCCCGGACCGAGCTGGTTGCCATGGACCCGCAGGCCGAGCCCGGCCTCGCGCCCCGCGGTGAGCACGGCCCGTGACTGCTCGGCGTCGAAGGCACCCTTCTCGCAGAAGGCGTCAATCCAGCGGGCGTGAGGCGCGCAGGCCGCGAGCATCTCGCCGCTGACGAGGTCGACGTATTCGTCGGGCCGGCCCTGGTACTCCGCCGGGAGGACGTGGGCGCCGAGGAATGTCACATCCTCGGTGAAGGCCGCGGCGACCTCGCAGCAGCGTGCCTCCGTCGCCACCTCCAGGCCGTAGCCGGACTTGATCTCGACGTGCGTGACACCTGCCCGAAGGCTCTCCTCGCGACGCGCCCGGGTGAGCGCGGTCAGCTGTTCGGTGCTCGCCGAGCGGGTCGCCTCGGTGGTCACCCGGATTCCTCCGGCCTCGTAGGGACGGCCGGCCATCCGGGCCGCGAACTCGTCGGCCCGGTCGCCCGCGAAGACGAGGTGGGTGTGGCTGTCGACGAAGCCAGGGATGACGCAGCGACCGCCAGCGTCAAAATGCTCATCGCCGGCTGCGCCAGGCTTCTCCACGGCGGTGACCAGCCCCTCTTCGACCACCAGCGCGACGTCGCGCCGGACGCCCAGTCTGCCCTCACCGAGCGCGGGCTCGTTGGTTACCAGGAGGCCGATCCGGTCGATGACGAGCGCGCTCATGCGGGAACGAGGGCGGCGATCGCGGCCGTCAGCTCCCTGCGCACGTCGAGGGTCGCGTGGGCCCCGTCGCGCACGATCCAGCGCCCGGCCGCCATGACATGCCGGACGTCCGCCGCCGAGGCGGCAAACACGACCGCGGCGAGCGCATCCTCGGTGGCGGCCCCAGCAAGGCGCTGGCTGTCGAGGCCGACAACGACGAGGTCGGCGAGGGCGCCGGTCTCGATCCGGCCGCCACTAGGCCAGCCCAGGCATTCGGCCCCTTCCGAGGTGGCTGCTCGGAGCAGCTCGATGGGGCGGTGGCCGCCGCGCTGGTTGGTCAACATCCGCTCGTCGAGCTCCACCGCCCGCGCCTCCTCGAAGAGGTCGATGAACGCGTTGGAGTCGCTTCCCAGTGAGAGCCGGGCGCCCGCGTCGCGCAGCCGGCGGGCGGGGGCGATCCCGTCGGCGAGGTCGCGCTCGGTGGTCGGACAGAGGCAGGCGAACGCCTTGCCCTCCCCGAGCCGGAGGAAGTCGGCCTCCTCGAGGTGGGTCGCATGGACCGCGGTGAACTGGGAGGATACCGCTCCAGCGTCGGCCAGCACCTGGACGGGCGTGCCCCCGTAGGCGGCGAGGCAGGCCTCGTTCTCGGCCGGCTGCTCGGAGACATGGGCATGGAGAGGGCAGGCCTTGCCGGCCGTCCAGCCGGCGACCACTTTGGCCGCCGCCGGTGGTACCGCTCGGATGCTGTGGATGGCCGCTGCGATCCGCACCGTTGTGCTGTCGGCGAGTGCTTCCACGCGTGCGGCCCACGCCTCGCCACTGGCGTCGCAGAATCGCTGCTGGGCACCCTCCGGCGGCGTCGCGATGCCGCCCTCCAGGTAGCACGCGTCGATGAGGGTCAACCTGATCCCGACCTCACCCGCGGCAGTGATCACAGCCCGTCCCATCACGTTCGGATCGGCATATGGAACGCCGCCCGGACCGTGGTGCAGGTAGTGGAACTCGCCGACCGTCGTCACGCCGGCCAGCGCCATCTCGCCGAAGGTCGCCCGGGCGAGCGCAAGGTAGCGGTCGGGATCGAGCTGGTCGGCGAGCGCGTACATCTGCTCCCGCCAGGTCCAGAAGGACCCGGCGCCGCCCTGGGTGCGGCCGCGGAGCGCGCGCTGGAATGCGTGCGAGTGGGCGTTGGCCAAGCCCGGCAGAGTCATCCCGGCCAGCGGCTCGGCTCCCGGCGGCGGCTCGGGGAGATTGGTCGTCACCGCAGCGATGCGGTCATCGCCGACCTCGACCAGGACCCCCGCCTCCGCCCTTTCCCCGCCCAGCCAGGCGAGCTCGCACCAATAGGCGCTCACGGTCCGGGCTCGCCCATCGGGATCCGAACACCGCGCTCGCGTGCGACCTCCACCGCTCGGGGATAGCCGGCGTCGGCATGCCGCATCACGCCGGTGCCTGGGTCGCTGTTCAGCACACGGGCGAGCTTCTCAGCCGCCAGCGCGGTGCCATCGGCGACACAAACCATGCCGGCATGGACGGAGCGGCCAATGCCGACGCCACCACCGTGGTGGATGCTCACCCAGGTGGCACCGGAGGCGGTGTTGAGGAGCGCGTTGAGCAGCGGCCAGTCGGCGATTGCGTCGGAACCATCGGTCATCGCCTCCGTCTCACGGTAAGGCGATGCCACCGAGCCGGCGTCGAGGTGGTCGCGGCCGATCACTATCGGTGCCTTCAGCTCGCCGAGCCGGACCATCTCGTTGAAGCGCAGGCCGAGTCGGTCTCGCTGCCCGTAGCCGAGCCAGCAGATCCGTGCCGGCAGGCCCTGGAAGGCGATCCGCTCCTGGGCCTGGCCGATCCAGCGGGCAAGCGCCTCGTCCTCGGGGAACTCCTCCAGCACCGCCCGGTCGGTGGCCGCGATGTCGGCAGGGTCGCCGGAGAGCGCCACCCAGCGGAAGGGCCCCTTGCCCTCGCAGAAGAGCGGCCGGATGTAGGCGGGCACGAAGCCCGGGTAGTCGAAGGCGCGCTGGAAGCCGCCCAGCTTTGCCTCCGCCCGGAGGCTGTTGCCATAGTCGAACAGCTCCGCGCCGCGGTCCATGAAGCCGACCAGGGCCTCGCAGTGGGCGGCCATCGCGGCTCGCGAGGCCGAGATGTACTCGACCGGCTCGCCTTCCCGGAGCCGGGCGGCCTCGCCGATCGACATTCCGTTCGGGACGTAGCCGCCGAGTGGGTCGTGGGCGCTGGTCTGGTCGGTGACGACGTCGGCCTCGAAGCCCATCGCCAGCAGGGCGGGGATGGCGTCGGTGGCATTGGCGCAGAGTCCCACGCTGAGCGCGCGCCGCTCTGCCTTCGCTTTCCGGCAGCGAGCGACCGCGTCCTCGAGACCGGACGCGACCTCGTCCAGGTAGCGGGACTCGATCCGCCGCCGGAGCCGCTCCTCGTCGACCTCGACGCAGAGGGCGACCCCGCCATTGAGCGTGATCGCGAGAGGCTGAGCGCCGCCCATCCCGCCGAGCCCGGCAGTGAGGGTGATGGTGCCGGCAAGGGAGCCGCCGAAGCGGCGGCGGGCGATCTCGGCGAAGCACTCGTAGGTCCCCTGGACGATGCCTTGGCTGCCGATGTAGATCCAGGACCCGGCGGTCATCTGGCCATACATCGTCAGGCCCAGCTGCTCGAGGCGGCGGAACTCGTCCCAGGTCGCCCACTCGGGCACCAGGTTGGAGTTGGCGATCAGCACCCGAGGCGCCCATTCATGGGTCCGGAAGATGCCCACCGGCTTGCCCGACTGGACGAGCAGGGTTTCGTCGCCGGCCAGCGATCGCAACGATCGGACGATGCCGTCGAAGGCGTCCCAGGACCGTGCCGCCCGACCCGTGCCGCCGTAGACGACTAGGTCGTCAGGACGCTCGGCCACCTCCGGGTCGAGGTTGTTCATGAGCATCCGCAGAGCTGCCTCCTGTTGCCAACCGAGGCAGGAGATGGCGGTGCCGCGAGGTGCTCGGACCGGCCGGGCGCCGGGCAGGCTCACGCCAGCGCGCCCGCCGCCACTTCCGCCGCCACCACCGCTTCGCCCGACCGCACCAGCCGCTCGACGGCGGCAAGCTCGGGCGCGAGCCAGCGATCGGGGCCGGCCCCGCCAGCGACGGAACGGACCAGCGCGCGAACCGCGTCCGTTGCGGCGGCGGGTGTGAGCGGGGCCCGGAGCTCGAGGCCGCGAGCGGCGCAGATCAGCTCGACGGTGAGGATCCGGGAGAGGTTGTCGACGACGCGGCGCAGCTTCCGCGCCGCCCCCCAACCCATCGACACGTGGTCCTCCTGCATCGCGCTGGTGGGAAGCGAGTCGACACTTGCGGGTGCTGCCAGGCGGCGGTTCTCGGCGACCATCG
>JALZAP010000006.1:10159-18051 GCA_030948245.1 Candidatus Dormiibacterota bacterium
TGCGTGTACTGGGCGATCATCACCCCTGAGTTGACGCCCGCGTCGGCCGCCAGGAAGGGCGGCAGGCCCTGGGAGCGGCCGGCGTCGAGCAGGCGGTCGGTGCGGCGCTCGGCGATGGCACCGACCTCGGCTGCGGCGATGGCCAGAAAGTCGCAGGCGAAGCCGAGCGGCGCGCCGTGGAAGTTGCCACAGGACTCCACCCGGCCGTCGGGCAGGATCATCGGGTTGTCGATCGCCGAGACCAGCTCGATCGCCGCCACCCGCTCGGCATGGGCGACGGTGTCGCGCGCGGCACCGTTGACCTGCGGCGCGCAGCGCAACGAGTAGGCGTCCTGCACCCGGCTGTCGCCGAACCGGTGGCTGGCGACGATCGCCGAACCGCCCAGCAGCCGGCGCAGATTCGCCGCGCTGGCGGTCTGGCCGGGATGAGGGCGCAGCTCCTGGAGGTCGGCGGCGAAGGCGCGGTCGGTTCCCAGGAGCGCCTCGGTGGACATGGCGGCCGTCAGGTCGGCGACCCTCAGCAGCCGGCGCAGGTCGTGGAGCGCGAGGAGCAGCATGCCGAGCATCCCATCGGTGCCGTTGATCAGTGCGAGTCCCTCCTTCGCGGTCAGCGTCAGTGGCTGCAGAGCGGACTCGCGCAATGCCTCGGCGGCGGCGACGCGCCTGCCCTCGCGGTCGGCCACCTCGCCCTCGCCGATCAGGACGAGGGCGCAGTGAGCGAGCGGCGCGAGGTCGCCGCTCGCGCCCAGCGAGCCATGCTCTGGAACGACCGGGGTGAGCCCCGCGTTGAGCAGGCCCAGCATCGCTTCGGCGACCGCCGGGCGAGCGCCCGAGAAGCCCATCGCCAGGGTTCGGGCACGGAGCAGGAGCATGGCCCGCACAACCTCGACCTCGACCGGCTCGCCCATGCCGGCCGCATGCGATCGGACGAGAGCTCGCTGCAGCTCCTCTCTCCGTTCCGCGGGGATGTGGGTGTTGGCCAGGGAGCCGAAGCCGGTCGAGACGCCGTAGACGGGCTGCTCCGAGGCGGCGAGGCGGGCGAGTACTGCCGCGCTCTGCTCCATCCGTTCCCGCGCCGCACTGCCGAGGCGGACCGGGGCGTCGAACCGGGCCACCTCGACAACCTCCTCCGGGCGAAGCCCGGTGCCAGTCACCTCGATCATCACGCGGGTGCGACGGCGGGACCGGCCGGCTGCGGGTGCGCGGCCCGCCATGCTTGCCACGCCGCGATCGCCAGCGGCCCGGTTTGGTCGGCGTAGGCAAGGAGGTAGAGCAGGCTCGGCCCTCGAATCAAGACGTGTGCGCCCCCGGCCAGGTACCTGAGGATCGAGGGCCGCGGCCGCTGGCCCTGCACGTACTGGACGAACTCGAGCCCGGACCTGTCCGTCAGGCTCGGGTCGTACTGGTCGAGGGACTGCGAGAAGGCCTGGGCGTCGAGCGCGCTCAACATCCTGATCTCGTCGATCTCGGCGTAGGCGACAGGGACGACCCAGGAGCGCGGGGCAGGGCTTGAGCCGATTGCGCGGAGGGCGAAATTGATGGCCAGCCCGTCCGTCCCGACCGAGAACGACGGTGCATTCCCGGCCAGCTCCTTCCCGGCAACCTGAAACATTTGAGAGACCTGCGCCCTGACCGCCGGGTACCAGACGGGTCGCGTCAAGAGCCAGGTGGCGACGAGCGCCGCGACGAGGTAGTTGGCCATTCCGAGCGGGCGTCGGCTGATGTCCAGCGTGATGACTCCGAAGATCACGGTGGTGATCACACCGATGACGGTCATGCTCCAGCAGCCGCTCGCCATGTGGTACAGGCGGGCCACTCGCATCGGCGTCCGCCACGCGGCCGGCATGGGGTCGCTGTAGCTCTCCGGCCCGAGCGCCGGCGTCGGGCGCCAGAGGGAGAGGACCTCCGCGACCACGATCATGAACAACATTGCCGGCAGGGACCCCGTGAAGAAAATGAGGACCGTGAAGAGGGCGATGATGTACCGGCCGAACCAGACCGTCAGAGTCCGGCTGGTGCTGATCGCCCGGATGTCGGCCGGCGGGGTTGGCGTGCTCATCTCGCGCTCGCATCGGACCAGGGGACCATTCCGCGAGAGCTTAAGCCCCCACCAATGAAGTCAGGCGTGAATAGCCGTACGATTCGCGGCGAGATGATCCATATTCCGCACCGCAGCGTCAATCCCAAGATCTCCGAGCTGAAGCAGCTTGAGATCTTCGGTGGGCTGAGCCCAGCGCTGCTCCGGACGCTGGCGAGCAACCTCGACGAGGTGACGATCCCCAAGGGCGAGAAGTTCGTCACCGAAGGCCGGAGCAATGACACCTTCTTCGTGATCCTCGAGGGCCAGGTGGAGCTGACGGTCGCGCGGAGGGTGCACGAGGTCCTCAAGCGTGGCGACGTGATCGGGCTGCCGAGCATGTTCACGCGCCTCGACTCGACCGCCGACGCCGTCGCCAAGATCAAGGTGCGGGCGTTGGTCGCGAGTCACCGACAGTTCAACTCGCTCGTCTCCAACCCGGAGATCGAAATCCGATTCAAGGCGGCGACGTTCGACCGGCTGCGGGATGAGGTCTATCAGCTGACGCACTCGCCGGCCAGGGCCAGGGCGACCGCCGCCAAAAAAGCAGGGGCCAGGAAAGCAGGGGCCAAGACATCGGGCGCCAAGAGCTCCCCTATCAAGACAACGACCGCCAAGACAGCCCGGAAGCCGAAGTAACCAGCCGCCCGGCCGTCTCCGACCTGGAAGACCTCTCAGCTCCGCTGCGGGCCGAGGTCCGCCTGCTCAGCTCGATCCTCGGCCAGGTGCTCCAGGAGACCCACGGGGAGAGCCTGCTGGAGGACGTCGAGCGGCTCCGCCGGGCCACCATCGAGCTGCGCCGGAGTCGGGGTCCGGAGGCGGAGCAGCGCCTGCGCCTCCTCGTCGACCTCGTCGCCGGGTTCCACCCCAACCGCGCCGAAGCGGTCGCCCAGGCCTTCACCGTCTACTTCCAGCTGGTGAACCTGGCCGAGGAGCGCCAGCGGGTCCGCATCCTGCGGCAGCGCAGCCACGAGCCGGCTGCCGTCGCGGAGTCGCTTTCGGCAACCGTTGCCGATCTGAGCGCGAAGTTGGGGGTCGAGCGGCTGGGGTGGTTGATCGACTCGCTCGAGGTGCGGCCGGTCCTCACCGCCCACCCTACCGAGGCGCGCCGCCGGGCGGTCGTCGACGCCTTGGCTCGGGTCGCCGACCAGGCTGAACGGCTGGGCGATCCGCGGCTCGCGGCGTCGGAGCACGCCGACGCCGAGCGGCGCCTTGCCGAGCAGGTAAGCGTCCTCTGGCGGACCGCCCAGCTCCGCCGCCAGCGCCCATCCCCGCTCGACGAGGTGCGGACGATGACGGCGGTCTTCGACGAGTCGCTCTTCCTCCTCGTGCCGACACTCTTCCGCGAGCTGGAGCGAGCGCTGGCGACCGCAGGCCTGCCGGCGCCGGAGCGGGCGCTCGGCCGCCCCGTGCTCGCCTGGGGGAGCTGGGTCGGCGGGGACCGCGACGGGAACCCAAGCGTCGATCACGAGGTGACGCGGGAGGCGATGGGCATCTACGCCGAGCATGTCCTGCGCGGTCTTGAGAACGCGTCTCGGCGGATAGGCCGGTCGCTCACCGTCTCGGAGGAGTCGACGCCGCCTTCTCCTCAGCTGCAGGTCGCGCTGGACCGAGCCCTGGCGACGTTGGGCGAGCAGGCGGAGGAGTTCCGCAAGCGAGCGCCGGGCGAGCCGCACCGGCAGCTCCTGCTCCTCGCCGCCGACCGCCTGGTCGCCACCCGAGCCGGAGCCGCGACGCGCTACGCAGGTCCGGCCGAGTTCCTCGCCGACCTGCGCACGATCCAGGAGTCGCTGCTCGCCTCGGGGGCCGGGCGGATCGCCGCCGGCGACCTGCAGACCCTGGTGTGGCAGGTGGAGACGTTCGGCTTTCACCTGGCGTCACTCGAGGTGCGGCAGCACTCGGAGGTCCATCGCCAGGCACTCGCAGTGCCGGATTCCGATCGCGCCCGGGAGGTCGTCGCCACGCTTCGCGTGATGGCCGAGCTGCAGTCCGTCTACGGCTCGGAGGCCTGCCGGCGCTATGTCGTCAGCTTCACCCGCTCAGCCGCAGACGTGATGGCCGTCTACGAGCTCGCCGCATTGGCCGTCGCCGACGGCTCACTCGAGCTGGACGTGGTTCCCCTCTTCGAGTCGCGAGCCGACCTCGAACAGGCCCCGGCAATCCTCGACGAGCTTCTCGGGTTGCCGGCCTGGCGGGCCTGGCTTGACGGCAGGCACCGCCGGCTGGAGGTGATGCTGGGCTACTCCGACGCGGCCAAGGACGCCGGCTTCCTGGCCGCCAACCTGGCTCTCTACCACGCTCAGGACGCGCTCGCCGAATGGGCCCGGAGGAACCGGGTCCAGCTCACCCTCTTTCACGGCCGTGGCGGCGCAGTCGGCCGCGGTGGCGGCCCGGCGGGCAGGGCGATCCGGAGCCAGGCCCCCGGCTCCGTCGCCGGCCGGTTCAAGGTAACCGAGCAGGGCGAGGTCATCTTCGGTCGCTACGGCAATCCGGCGATCGGCCTCCGCCACCTGGAGCAGGTGCTAAGCGCCGTGCTGGTCGCTTCCACCCCCGATCACGAGGCCCAGCTGGCCCTCGCGGGCGAGCGGTTCGCTGCGGCTGCGGAGCTGATGGCCGGCGCTTCGGAGGAGGCCTACCGCGGGCTCGTCGAGGCGCCCGGCTTTGCCGACTTCCTGGCCCGGGTCAGCCCGCTCGACGAGATCAGCCGCCTCCGCATCGGATCCCGGCCGGCGCGCCGCGAGGCGGATGGCAAGCGCGACCTGGAAGGGTTGCGCGCGATCCCCTGGGTGTTTGCCTGGACTCAGAACCGATGCAACCTGCCCGGCTGGTTCGGGCTCGGCACGGGTCTGCAGATCGTCGCTGAGAAGGAGGGCATTGAGCACCTGCGCCAGATGAGGAGCGCGTGGCCGTTCTTCGAGTCGATCCTCGACAACGCCGAGATGAGCCTCGCCAAGGCGGACCCGATGATCGCCGGCCTCTACCTGGAGCTGGGCGGCCGGTCAGACCTGGTCGACGTCATCCGCGAGGAGTACCGCCTCACCCGGCGGCTCGTTCTCGCCATAACCGGCAACGACCGCCTGCTGGCGGCGCACCCGATCCTCCGCCAGGCGGTCGACCTCCGCAACCCCTACGTTGACGCTCTCTCCTTTCTCCAGTTGCGCTTCCTCCGCGAACTTCGTGGCGGCAACGTCGATGGGCCGGCGGCCGATCGCCTGGCCGACCTCGTCCTGCTGACTGTCAACGGTGTCGCCGCAGGCCTGCAGAACACCGGCTGAGGAGTAGCCTTTCCAACTGCGATGAAGGTTGCATCACGACAGCCGGCAGGCACCGATACGCGGGCCGACGCCATCCTCGCGGCGTTCGGAATCACCCCCAGCGGGACCGTCTCAGGTGCGGCTTTCGGCGGCGCCTTCGTCCCCGGGCCGGGCGGTCCGGAGCTGAAGACCTTCAATCCGAGTACCGGCCAGGTCATCGCCCATGTCAAGACCGCCGGCATCGAGGACCTCGACCTTGCCGCCAAGGTCACCGACAACGCCTTCCTCCGCTGGCGTGGTGTGCCTGCTCCTCGCCGGGGCGAAATCGTGCGGCGGCTCGGCGAAGCCTTCCGAGAGCGGAAGGAGGACCTCGCCCGGCTGATCAGCCTCGAGAACGGGAAGATCCTCGGCGAGGCGCGTGGCGAGGTCCAGGAGGTGATCGACATCTGCGACTTCGCGGTCGGCCTATCACGCCAGCTCTACGGCAACCAGATGCAATCCGAGCGCCCTGGGCACCGGCTCACCGAGCAGTGGCACCCACTCGGCCTGGTGGGCATCATCTCCGCCTTCAACTTTCCGGTCGCGGTGCCCGGCTGGGGCTGGGCTCTGGCCCTGGTCTGCGGCGATGCCGTGCTCTGGAAGCCCTCCAGCCTGACGCCGCTGATCTCGATCGCCGCACAGCAGGTCTTCCACGAGGTTACCGCCGGGACTGAGGCGGAGGGCGTCTTCGGTCTTGCCATCGGCTCCGGCGGGACGGTCGGCGAAGCGCTCCTTGCGGATCCCCGCCTACCGCTCATCCAGGCGACCGGCTCCTGCGACCTCGGCGAGCGCGTGTCGTCGGCGCTCGCCAAACGGAGCGGGCGCTCGATCCTCGAGCTGGGCGGTAACAACGCCGTCGTAATCCTCGACGACGCCGACCTCGACCTGGCGCTGCGAGCGGTCCTCTTCGGCGCTGTCGGCACCGCCGGCCAGCGCTGCACGAGCACTCGCCGCCTGATCCTCCAAAAGGGCATCGCGGACTCCTTCCTTGAGCGGCTGGTGAAGGCTTACGGAACGGTCCGGATCGGGGACCCGCTCGACGACGCGACGCTGATGGGACCGCTCGTCTCGGGAGCGGCGGTCGAGGACTACCGCAAAGGCATCGACGCCATCACCGAGCAGGGCGGCGATCTGCTCTGCGGCGGCCAGGTGCTGGCCGACAGGCCCGGCTACTTCGTGCAGCCGACGATCTTCGCCTCCCGGGCGGAGATGCCGATCGTCGCCGAGGAGATCTTCGCGCCCATCCTCCACGCCATGACTGTGAATGACCTGGAGGAGGCGATCGCGGTCAACAACGCCGTGCCCCAGGGCCTCTCCAGCGGACTCTTCACCACCGACCTCCGCTCAGCCGAGACCTGGCTTTCAGCAGTGGGTTCGGACTGCGGCATCGCAAACGTCAACGCGGGGACCTCGGGCGCCGAGATCGGCGGAGCGTTTGGCGGCGAGAAGGCAACCGGAGGCGGCCGGCAGGCCGGCTCTGACTCCTGGAAGGCCTATATGCGGCGGCAGACGAACACGGTCAACTTCGGCCGCGACCTGCCCCTGGCGCAGGGCGTCGTCTTCGAGGTGGAGTAGCTCCACCGTCCCCTTTTGCGGGGGTTGCAGGGCGGAGCCGAAAACATCAGCCGAATTCCGCCCGGCTTAAACCTTTAGTTGTTGACCTCGGAGAAGACCGGCACCGAATCGACCGGCTGCTCGACGTCGGGCTGCCTCGGGAGAACCGGCTCCGCGTGGGCGCTGCGGACCTCGATCCTCGCCTCGGGGTCGTCGGCCAGCGCGAGCACTTCCTTCTCGTCCGTGGAGAGCTCGCGCGAGCTGGTCGTGAAGGCGCCGTCGAGCTCGCCGTGGCGGAGCATCAGGACGCCGCCGCCGGAGTTCGACTTGATCGAGATCGTCCCCGTGAAGGACTGCTGCTTCAGGAAGGTGACCAGACCCTCGAAGTTCACCCAGGAGGCGTACATCTCAGGGTAGGTCGTGGCGCCCGAAGCCAGGTGATGGAGGCTGTCGACCAGCTCCGCCTGGAGGTCGACGATGTCGACCACGGCTTCGCCCGAGTCCATCAGGTGGCGGGCCCTCGCCTCTGCCGGCTCGCCCTGGAGGAGCACCTCCTGGTCGCGCCAGAGGCAGTCGATCATCCTTCCGTTGCGGAACAGCAGGATGCCGTTCACGCCCATGCCGAGGACACGGACGTAGCCCGAGTAGCCGCCCTGGCCAAGGGTCGCGGCCAGCCGATCGAAGGCTATGAGCCGAGCGCTGAGAGAGTCGTAGAGGGGCGCCCCGCTGGGTACCAGGAGCGCGTCCTCACCCGGGTCTTGGGGTCGTTTCTTCAGATCCGCCATCGCAGCCATGACCTAACAGTCAGACACATTTGGTACCGGCAGCGCAACTCGAAGGCGGCCGGCGGCTGTTCGGTGGGTTGGTTCCTGCCGCATGACGACCGCGGCCATCACCGTCTTCATCACCACCTTCCTGGGTTCCACGGTGACCTCCGCCGGGAGAGCCGGGCCCGGCTAGCTCAGCTC
>JALZAP010000006.1:18061-20489 GCA_030948245.1 Candidatus Dormiibacterota bacterium
CGGAAACTTCTTAGCTAGCCGAGCTCCACGCGCCGCCCCTCGGCGGCAGACTGGAGGATCGCGTCGCAGATGACCGCGTTGCGGTAGCCGTCCTCGAAGGTGGCGCCGAGCGGCTCGACCGGTCGGTCGTTGGCGATCGCGTCGAGCAGGTGGGCGATCTCGTGCACGAAGGTGTGCTCCCAGCCGAGGATGTGGCCGGGCGGCCACCAGTTGGCGATGAAGGGGTGGCTCGGCTCGGTCACCAAGACCTCCGTCCAGCCGCCCGTCCCGCCGGCGTCACCGGCCGGCCAGTGGACGTTCAACTCGTTGAGCCGCTCGAGGTTGAAGCTCAACGACCCCAGGGACCCGTTGACCTCGAAGACCTGGTGGTTCTTGCGGCCGAGAGCGAACCGGGTTGCCTCCAGGGTTCCCAGGCAGCCGCCTTCCAGCTCGATGACGGCCGCGAAGGCGTCATCGACGTCGACACGTCCTCGGGCGCCACCCCCAAGGGGCAGCGGCCGCTCCTCGACGAACGTCTTCGTCATCGCCATCACCGAGCGCGGCTCACCGACCAGGAAGCGGGCGAGGTCGATGATGTGGGAGCCGAGGTCGCCAAGAGCACCGCTCCCCGCCGTCTCCTTCGCCAGCCGCCAGGTCCGGGGAAACTCGGGATCGGTTATCCAGTCCTGCAGGTAAGCGGCGCGGAAGTGGCGGATCTCGCCAAGCCGGCCGGTGTGGATCAGGTCGTAGGCGAGCCGGACCGCGGGGACGAATCGGTAGTTGAACGCCACCATGTGCTTGACGCCGGCACGGCGGGCGGCGTCCAGCATCTGCTTCGCCTCGGCTGCGTCACGGGCCATCGGCTTCTCGCACAGCAGGTGTTTTCCCGCCTCGGCGGCGGCGATGCAGGGAGCGGCGTGGATGTCGTTGGAGCCGCCGTTGTCGAGGAGCTCGACGGCGGGGTCGGCGACCAGCTGCCGCCAGTCGGCGTAGTGGCCGGCGAAGCCGTAGCGGGCCGCCGCGGCGGCGAGGGCGCTCTCGTCCCGGCCGGCGATCGCCACCAGCCGGGGAACCGCCGGCGGCGGGTCGATCATGTAGGGCAGCGTCCGGTAGGCATTGACGTGCGCCTTGCCCATGAAGGCGTAGCCGAGCATGCCGACGCCGACCTCTCTCAGCGGGTCCACCATGCATCGGCCAGGGGTGGGTCGGAGGGCATCACCTGGCGGAGGAAAGCGACGCATTTCGTGAAGCCCTCGTCGACCGAGAAGAGGGCATCCTCGTGCTCGATCGACAGCACTCCCTCGTAGCCGGCGAGCCGCAGCGCGGTCACGATTCGCTTCCAATCGGTCTCGCCGTGGCCGAAGCCGACGGTTCGGAAGACCCAGGACCGGTTGCCGACCTGCTCGAGCGGGGTGGTGTCGAGAACGCCGTTGCGGGCAAGGTTGGCGGCGTTGAAGCCGGTGTCCTTGGCGTGGAAGTGATGGAGAGCGCCGGCGCGGCCCAGCTCGGCGATCGCGGTCTCGATGTCCACTCCCTGCCAAAAGAGGTGGCTCGGGTCGAAGTTGGCCCCGACCGCCTCGCCGCATGCCTCGCGGAGGCGGAGCAGGGTGGCGTTGTTGTAGACGACGAATCCCGGGTGCATCTCGAAGGCCAGCCGGACGCCGTTGCTCTTGGCGAAGGCGGCCTGCGCCTTCCAGTAGGGGATCACCTTCTCCTTCCACTGCCACTCGAGGATCTCCTGGAAGTCGGTTGGCCAGGCGCAGGTGACCCAGTTCGGGAAGCGGGCGTCTTCGGAATCGCCCGGACAGCCGCTGAAGAGGTTCACGCAGGGCACGCCGAGCTTGCCGGCCAGCTCCACGGTGCGGCGGAAGACGTCGTGGCTGGCGATGGCCTTGTCGCGCTGGGGATGGAGGGGATTGCCGTGACAGGAGAGGGCGCTGATCTCAAGGCCGCGCGCGCTGACCGCGTCGAGATAGGAGCGGCAGGCGGCTTCCGAGGCAAGCAGCCCCTCGACGTCGATATGGGCGTTGCCGGGGTAGTTGCCGGTCCCGATCTCGACGCAGTCGAGCCCGGCCTCCTTGGCGGTGTCGAGGACCGCTTCGAACGAGCGATCCGCATAGAGAGCGGTAAGGACTCCGAGCTTCATTGGCGAACCCCCTGGAAGAGCCGGCGGAGAAAGGCGAGGCCGTCGCTGGCGAGCGCATCCTGGGAGGCGGCGAGCGGCCGCCAGATGGACGCGGCGCGAGCGATCGCCTGGTTCTCGATGGTGAAGGACTCGATGCTGACGGCGCCCGAGTAGTCGACGTCTCCGAGCGCGCCGGCGATGGCCTTCCAATCGATGTGGTCGGCGCCCGGCGCGCCGCGGTCGTTGGCGCAGGCGTGGAAGTGGGCCAGGCGGGGTCCGCAGGCGCGGATCGCCGCGGCGGGGTCGCGCTCCTCGATATTCATG
>JALZAP010000101.1 GCA_030948245.1 Candidatus Dormiibacterota bacterium
CCCCGATGGCCCGCGGCAGGCTGTTCACGGAAGGGGCGCTGGCTAGCCTCCCGGAGCGACCACCGCGCTCCGGCGGGAGCCCATGTTGAGCACGAAGTAGAGGGCGGCGGCGACCAGGAAACTGACCAGGAAGGTCAGGTCGCCCCACTCCGGATGGGCGAAGGGAAAGCTGCCGATGATGGGCAGGGTCCCGGGCGCGACCGGGGGGCCCTGGTCCCAGAAGGGAAGCGCGACGATCATGCCGGCCAGCATCGCGACGGCACCCTTCCAACCGCTCCGGGTCTTGTCGAAGAACTCGGCCTCGTGGAACTGGCCTCGCCGCATCAGGTAGTCGGTGAACACGACGCCCAGCCAGGGGCCGATCCAGTAGGTGATGGCGAGGAGGAAGTTCTCGTACTTGGTGCCGGGGCCGACGTTGGCCTGGAAGGCGAGGCCGATGATCAGCCCGATCACGCCGCTGCCGACCGCCGAGATCGCCCGCCGCTGCTTGAGGCCGAGCTTGATGCCCAGCGTCAGGAAGGACATCGCTCCGCTGTAGACGTTGATGACGTTGGCGGCGACGGCACCGACCAGGATCCCGATCAGCACCAGCTTGCCGAGGAGGTCGCCGAGCGGGGCCGTGAAGTTTGCGGTCGGGTTCGGGTTGCTCCAGCCGATCGTCGCGGCCGCAGCACCTGCGATCTCGAGGATCGTGCAGGAGACGAAGACCCCGAGGCCGGCCGCGAGGCCGGTGTTGAGGCGGCTCGCCGTCTTCGGAAGGTAACGCGTGTAGTCGGAGGCGTACGGGTTCCAGCCTGCGGCATAGCCGAAGGCGATGAAGGTTGCGATGAAGAAGGCGCCCTGCTCCCCGCCGAAGGCGACCGGCGCCTTGGCATTGAAGCCGAGGCCGGCATTGGTCTTGGTGAAGATGACGACCACCGCGACCGTGAACACCACTGCCAGGTAGATCAGCGCGTAGCGCTCGAAAGCATGGATGAAGTTGTGGCCGGCGAAGGCGACCGCGACCTGGGCGAGGACGACCAGGGTGAACGCGATCCGGAAGTCGAGATTGGTCAGCACGACGAGCGCGAAAGTCCCGCTGACGCTGTTGACGATGAACCAGCCGATGCCGGCGGTCAGGGTGTTCAGGCCGGCCGGCAGGATCACGCCGCGATAGCCGAACGCGCCGCGCGACTGGACCATCTGGGGCACGCCGAAGCGAGGACCCATTGCGGAGAGCAGGCCGTGGGTCAGCGAGCCGAGGGCGGTCCCGACGACGCAGCCGAGGACCGCGACCCAGAAGCTGGCGCCGAACACGACGATCGGGATGACCCCGACGAAGATCGTGGCGAACTCTATGTTCGGCGACATCCAGGTCCAGAAGAGGTCGAGCGGGCGGCCGTGGCGCTCCGACTCGGGTATGTATTCGTTACCGCCCGGTTCGACCGCGACAACCTTGTCGCCGTAGACCCCCTCCCGGACGAGTACCCCTTGTTCGACGTCCTCGGTCACTGCCATGCATCTACCCCCCGCAAATCAAGGCCTGGCGACTTACGACCGAAAGTCTAAGACGGATTCCTGTCGCATAGATCACTGCTCAAGTACCCCGGCGCGGTGTAGGTTCGGCAAGCCAGATGCTTGACCTCCTGCTCGAGAACGTGCGCCTGGCCGGTGCGACAGGCCTCACCCGAGTAGGAGTCCGGGACGGCCGCATCGCGGCCCCCGACGGGGAATCGACGCAGATCATCGACCTCGCCGGTGCCCTGGTCACGCCGGCGCTGGTGGAACCCCACATCCACCTCGACGCGGTTCTCACCGTCGGCGAGCCCCGCCACAACCAGACGGGCTCGCTTTTCGAGGGCATCGCGATCTGGGCCGAACGGGTGAAGACCCTGAGCGTCGACGACGTCAAGCGACGAGCCGGGACGGTGCTCCGCTGGCAGCTCGCCAACGGCGTTCAGCACGTCCGCAGCCACGTCGACGTATGCGATCCCGAGCTGCGCGCGGTCCGCGGTCTGGTCGAGCTTCGCGATGAGGTGGGCGACCAGATGGACATCCAGCTGGTGGCCTTCCCCCAGCAGGGGATCATGTCCTTCGAGGGCGGCGCCGACCTGATGCGAAAGGCGGTCGCGCTAGGCGTCGACGTGGTCGGAGCGATACCCCACTTCGAGATCAGCCGGGAGTACGGTGAGCAGTCGGTGAAATTCGCCATGGCGCTCGCGGCCGAGCACGGGCTCCGGGTCGATATTCACTGCGACGAGACCGACGACGAGCACTCTCGCTTCGTCGAGGTGATGGCCGCCGAGACGATCCGGCTCGGGCTCGAAGGCCGCGTCACGGCCAGCCACACGACGGCGATGCACGGCTACAACGCCGCCTACGCCTACCGCGTCATAAACAACATCAAGCGAGCGGGCATGCACATGGTCACCAACCCGCTCGACAATGCCGTGCTGCAGGGGCGTTTCGACTCCTATCCGATCCGCCGCGGCCATACCCGGGTGAAGGAGCTGCTCGCGGCGGGGGTCAACACCTGCATCGGCCATGACTCGGTGATGGATCCCTGGTACCCGCTCGGCTATGGCGACCCCCTCCAGGCGGCCTTCGTCCTCGCCCATTTCGGCCAGATGTCGGGGGCAACCGAGCTGCTGACGCTGATCGACATGATCACCGGCAACCCCGCCCTGGCGCTCGGCATCGATAACTACGGCCTGGCGGTCGGCAACCGGGCGGACCTGGTCGCCTTCGCGGCGCCGTCCGAGAGCGACGCCATCCGCCTGGTCGCGCCGCGCCGGCTCGTCCTTCGCGCCGGCAAGGTGGTGGCGCGTACCGAGCCGGCCGTCACGACCGTCGTCTGGGACGGCAAGGAAGAGGTCGTCGACTTCCTCAAACCCGCGCCGAATTAGACTGGCGCCTGCACGGAGTCGGGATCTCCGTTCAGCGGTATGGCTAGCAAAGGCGGGAAGGGCATGGACAGGATCACGATCGACACCGACCGGATCGTCACCAACTGCTGGGTGAGCGCCAGGGAGGACGGCCAGCCGGTGCTCTTGGTCCACGGCAACATAACCACCGGGCGCTTCTGGCAGGCGGTCGCCGAGCGGCTTCCCGCCGAATACCGGGTCGTCGCACCCGACCTCCGCGCCTTCGGCCGCACCGAGGCCAAGCCGATCGATGCCACCCGTGGGTTGCGCGACTGGAGCGACGACCTTCGGGCGCTCGTCGAGAAGCTGGGCTGGGCTGACCAGGGTCGGATCCACGCCGCCGGCTGGTCGATGGGCGGCGGCATCCTGCAGCAGTACGCGATCGACCATGGCGGCGACCTGGCCAGCCTGACGCTGGTGGCCCCGCTCTCGCCCTACGGCTTCGGGGCGACCCGGGACGTGGCGGGGACTCCGACCAATGCCGACTTCTCGGGCAGCGGCGGGGGAACGGCCGCGCCTGACTTCGTGCGCCGCGTGAAGGAGAAGGACGCCTCCGAGGAGGATCCGATGTCCAGCCCCCGGGTGACCATGCGCAGCTTCTTCTGGTCACCCAAGTACAAGGCGCCTGACGAGGACGAGCTGATCGATGAGGTGCTCCTCACCGCGATCGGCGACAGCGGGTGGCCGGGTGACTCGACCCCCTCCGCATACTGGCCGATGGTCGGCCCCGGGACGTCCGGCGTTAACAACGCGATGGCACCCAAGTGGTGCAACACGAGCGGCTTCGCAACGATCAGCCGCAAGGTGCCCGTGATCTGGGTCCGCGGCGACGAGGACCAGGTGGTCAGCGACGCCTCGATGTTCGACTTCGGGACGCTGGGCAGGATCGGCGCCGTCCCCGGCTGGCCAGGCGCGGAGGAGTACCCGTCCCAGCCCGCGGTGAGCCAGATGCGCGCGGTGCTCGACCGCTACGCGGCCGCCGGCGGCCATTACCGCGAGGTCGTCCTCGAAGGCTGCGGCCACGGCCCGGTGGTGGAGCGGCCGGCCGAGGTGGCGGCCCTGATCCAGGAACAGGTGGAGTCGGCCAAGCCCGTACCCGGCTGACGTCCCGCCCGGAACTTCCCGGCGACCGGTTGATTGACACAGTGCGTTATCCTTCTCGGAAGTACCCCGTCCCATGGCCTCACGTCCCTCCCACGATCCCCTTCCGAGGCCGGTCGTCCGGTTTCGGCCAGGCGGCGTCCTCGGACGTTTCACCCCTCTCCCGCCGATGTGGCTGGAAGGGCGCTTCGCCTCCGAGTACGTGACCCTGATCCGGGACCCGGTCTACTACGGCCGGGGCGTCACTCGCGGCGCCGGCCGCCCTGTTCTCCTCATCCCAGGCTTCCTCGCCGGCGATCAGACCCTGCTCACGATGCAGGCCTGGCTGCGGCGGATGGACTACAAGCCCGAGCTCTCTGGGATCAACTTCAACGTGCGGCACTCCGAGGTGACCGCGGAGGCGGTGCTGGAGCGGCTCTACGTCCATCACCGGCGGACCAGGCAGAAGGTCGCGATCGTCGGCCACAGCCGGGGCGGCCTGCTCGCGAAGGTGATCGCCGACCGGAACCCGGAGCTGGTCTCCCAGGTGATCGCGCTCGGCTCGCCCCTCAATGAAGCGCTCGACGTCCACCCGCTGACGATGGCCGCAGTGCACGCGGCCCGGCTCTACAACCGGCTTCGATACCGCACCGCGGCCGATGTGGAAGCAGCCTTCATGGAGCAATTGGCGGCGCCGCCGGTGGTTCCGGTCACCTCGATCTACACGAGGTCCGACGGGGTCGTCAACTGGAAGGCCTGCATTCGGCCCGATGTCAAGACGATCGAGGTGAAGGGCAGCCACGGCGGCCTTGGCGTGAACGCCGAGGTCTATCACCACCTGGCCCACCTGCTGCCACACTGAAAGCCATGGCTTCCGGCCCGGTCCTCACGACCGGCGCCAACTCCGGGATCGGGCTGGCAACCGTCGTCGAGGTCGCTCGCAAGGGCTTCGAATCGGTCGGTTCGGTGCGCTCGGCGGCCAAGGCGAGAATCGTCAGCGACGCCGCCCGAGAAGCGGGGGTCGAGGTCCGGACGGTGATCCTCGACGTCACCGACGAGGCCCATTGCAGGAGGGTGATCGAACGTCTCCGGCCCTACGGCATCGTCAACAATGCCGGCTACGGAGCGGTCGGCGCGATCGAGGACGTTTCAGACGCTGAGGCACACGTGGTGTTCGAGACGATGGTCTTCGCCCCGATTCGGATGGCGCGGCTCGCGCTTCCCGGGATGCGTCGGCAGGGCGGCGGCCGGATCGTGAACATCTCCTCCATCTACGGGCTCACGACGACGCCTCAGAGCGGTTGGTATCAGGGGGCCAAGCACGCTCTCGAAGGCCTGTCCGACGCCCTCCGCGTCGAGGTCGCCAAGGACAACGTCAAGGTCATCCTGATCGAGCCGGGCGGGTTCGACACCGGGATCTGGGACGACGCGCACTCCGAGGTCGAGAAGCGACCCGATTCCAATTACCGGACCGCCTACAGCCGGCTCCAGGCCGGGGTGAAGCTGAGCCGCCCGCTGATGGGCCATCCCCGGGAAGTGGCACGGGTGATCGGTCGAGTCCTTTCCTCGCCGGGCCCCGGCGCCCGCTACCTGGTCGGCGCCGACGCGCAGGCGATCGCCTTCTGGGATCGTCTGGTCCCGACCGGGGTGAAGGACCGGGTCACCCGCATCTCGCTCGGCCTCTAGTTCAACCCAATCGCTCTATCCGCTCGCGAAGGTCCTCGTCCCGCAGCCGGCTGATGGTCGATTCGTAGGCGGCCCTGGTGACCGCCGCCCCGCGCTTCGGGTCCATCGGGTTGTTTCCCATCGCCGCCCGAACATCCCTGGTCGGCTGGAGGGTCAGCACAGGCGTTCCGGCCCGCCGCAGCCTGGCGATCTCACGGGAGAGGCGAGCCCGCACGCCGGCCCTGACCGGGAGGTCGACGCCGAGCACGATCGCGTCCCGGGTTCCACCCATCGGGCAGCTGACGACGACCAGGTCGAGGCCGGTGCCCGCCAGCAGGTCCGCGTTGGTAACCGAGTGGGAGCCGCCGTCGATGTAGCGCCGGCCACCGATGACGACCGGCCGGAAGTAGGCGGGGATGGCGCAGGAGGCCGCCACCGCCTCCGCCATCGCCGCCGGAGGCGCGCCCTCCCGGCCGAACGCGACCAACAGCCCGTCGTCGAGCCGCACGGCGCAGATCCAGGTCGGCCGCTCGGCCCACGCCGTGCCGTAGATCGCACGCACGCCCGCCGCAACCGCCTCGGTGGAAACCGTTCCGGCGGGGAGGAGGGCGGCGGCGAGCGTACCCAGCCGGACGCCCCAGGGTCGGAGCAGCAGTGACCCCGAGGCAGGGCCATGACCAAGGTCGGCATGCTGCGGACCTGGCGTGGCGAGGCGCGTGCGGGGCCCGGTCCTCGCCATCAGCGCCGCTC
>JALZAP010000102.1 GCA_030948245.1 Candidatus Dormiibacterota bacterium
GGATCGTTGCCCACCTGTCCCGCGAGACCTTCGCCGCGACGCTGGAGGCCCACCCGATGCTGCTTCGGAAGGACCTCCCTCTCCAGCACTGGAGCCGCGAGACGCTCTACGGCGAGGCGGCGCGCGAGGGCTGGATCGAGCCCGACCTGGTGTCGCTTCCTTTCGCCTGAGCCACGGGACCGCGGCGGGCGAGGACCAGGCCGCTCAAGGCGAGGACCGCGCCGGCGAGTTTGAGCGGACCGAAGGACTCACCAAGGAGGAATAGGGCGACCACGCCGCTGACGACGGGGACCAGGTAGAGGAAGACGTTGGTGCGGGCGACGCCTGCTCGCGCGGTGGCCCAGCTCCAGGCCGTCCAGGCGGCATAGACCGGGAAGATGCTCGCCCAGACGAGCACCGACCAGCCTGCCAGGTCGACGCTCCCCCAGTCCTGGACGAGCACCGCCGGCGCCGACAGCCAGAGCACCGGAACTCCGCCGATCGAGAGCGTGTAGGCCGTCACAACGGTGGCCGGGTAGCGCGACAGCAGCGGCTTGAGGGAGACCGTGTAGGCGGCGTAGAAGAGAGCCGCGAGAAGGCTCAGCAGGTCGCCCAGCGTCTGGATGCCGACACCGCCACGCGCCTTGTCGGCGAGGAACAGCGCGACCCCGGCGAGTGAGAGGAACATCCCCAGGACCTGGCTGGCGCGGATCCTTTCCATTCGCCAGAGAACCAGGAAGAGGGCGGAGAAGAGCGGTGCGAGGGCGATCATGAGCGCGTTGGAGAAAGCGGTCGTCTCGCTGACGCCGACGATCGAAAGCACCATGTAGAGCGAGAAGCCGAGGACGCCGGCGAGCGCGAGCCGCGGGTAATCGGCTGGGTCGACCGTGAGGCGAGTGCCGGACCGCCGGTGCCGCCAGGCGAGGACCGACCAGGCGAGGGCGAGCATCAGCAGGTATCGCCAGAAGGTGAAGGCGAGCGGACTCATCTGGGCGAGGCCGATCTTGAGAAACGGGAAGTTGACGCCCCAGACGATCACGGTGATCAGAGCCACCAGGGCGGGGAGGTGTCTTCTCATACCTCTTCAACACGGCTCGGGCGGGGCCGGTTGCAGAAGTCGGCTTCCTGGCGCGAGGTTCGGTGTCGGGGCTCGGATGTCGCGTGTCGCCTCGTTGGTAACGATGTCGCGTTGCTTGATGGCCCGCCACCGAGGACCCGCCACCGAGGACCCGCTTCCAAGCCACCCGCCCATTTGGGGGTTGCTTCCTGGGCCAAACCTAAGGCAGCGCCACCGTCCGTCGCAGGTAGGCGTCGAACAGCGGCTCCCGCAAGCGATACCGACCTTCGCCCTCCTTGACCACCAGGCCGTCCTCGCGGAGCCGGTTCAGTGCTCGGCGCACCGCCTCCGAATCGTTACCCGAGAGCCCCGCGAAGACCCGTGCGCCATGAGCGATCCGAGCCACGGCGAGCTGCTCGCGCGGCAGTAAAGCCTCCCAGTCCTGGCCAAAGGGCGTCGCGAGCCCGTTCAACGCCCGCAGTAACGCCTCCTCGGCCTCCCCATAGCCCGCGAAGTGCTGCTGGCGGGCGAACATCAACAGGTGGAGCTCGGCGGCCAGCGCCATCGTGTCCTGGGCGTGGCCGCCTGACTCCTCGAGCAGCTTGGCCAGGCAGTGTTCGTCGGCCTGGATGCCCACCTCGCGGAATTTGCGCTCCAGGTAGGGGATCCATTCGGCTGGGGGCGGGTCGTCGATCGGCACCTCCATCGCAACCCTGAACAAGGGGCTCGTGCGGTCGCCGAACTTCTTGCTCAGGATCGAAGCGCGCGAACCCGAGAAGAGATAGCTCACCCGGTGGGCCCGGTCGGCGGCGAAGTGCCGCAGCGAGGCGTCGAAGCGAGGGTGGATCCGGTCCGAGTCCTGGAACTCGTCGAGGAGCAGCACCACGCGTCGCTCCTTCACCTCCGCCAGCCGGCCGAGCAGCTCGAAGCAGCGGTTGAGCAGCATCTCCGGTGTCTCGGCCGCCTCGTGGATCTTGATCCCGGCCTCGAAGAAGGGGCCGAGGCGAGCCAGGTAGGTCGACTCGACGTCGAGCAGCTTCTGCTTCTGGCGGAGGGCCTGGAGCATTCCCGATGCGCCGCCCTGGGCGGAGGCCACCTTGTCGAAGAGGACCGAGGCAAAGGCCATCGGCGTCGCCAGGTAGAGCAGGTCCGCGGAGATCGGGATCGCCCCCTCCCGTTCGGCAAGGCGGAGGGCTGCCTCGGCCACGGAGGACTTTCCGATGCGGCGAGGGCCGGCCAGGTAGGTGTGCTGGCCGGAAAGCGCACGGGTTGCCATGAGCTCGGCCTGCTCGCGCCGCCCGACGAGATCCTCCAGCGGCACCGCGCCGGCGATTGGAAACTGGTTCTCGGTCAGGAGGACTCTCGGCACGGGCAGAGTGTACCCACCAAGACTATGGGTCAGACCCACATATTTGGTGGGGTCAAGCAGGAGAGAAACGTGCCCGGAAAAGAAGTGACCCCGACGGATCGCTTCCAAAGCTCCGGTTCCTGCCTTGCGGCTCTCACCGGCTCTTCAGCGCGTGTCCCTCGGGGCCGTCACGTATGGTGTCAGACCCGCTCCGAAAAGGGAAGGTCCGAAATTCAGTTCGCCGCCAACCGGTGATTAGTGGCCGTTAGCCCTGGTCTTGGGTGGACGGGTTTCCCGATAGGCGATCGCCAGCTCCGCGGCCAGCTCGAAGTTTTCGCAAAACTTCCGGTTGCCGGTCTTCTTGCGCGCCTTCTGGACCGCGTCCTTCAGCTGGTCCCAGTAGGAGTCGAAGGCGAAGGCGTCGAACAGGAGGTCTTCGACGATCAGGCCGTGCAGGGCGAGGGTCGAGATCTCCTCGAAGAGGTGGGCCAGAGGGATCTCGTCCTCCGGCTTCGGCTGGCCCAGGAGCAGGCGCGCGAAAGCGCTCGAATTGGGCTCCTGGTGGATGATCCGCATGATCCCCAGAAAACCTGGGAGGTCATCGCGGGTGGCGTTTCCGAAACGGGGCGTGCGGCGGCCCGCGGTTGCCGGCTCGTGGACTACTGGACCTGCCATACGGAGGGCTCCTTGGCTACAGCCTGGTGGGCGAGAGGCGTCGGGCTTTCGATCATAGGCCGGCCGTCAAAAGCGGCGGCCGCGGACCATGTCGATCGAGAACTTGGCGGTGTCGGCGATCAGCATCACGGCCATGATCCCGGCCTCCAGCGAATCGGTGACGACCAGGTCGACCGCCTCCGGGACGGAGCCGGCCATGTTGGTGCTGAGCACGATGATCCCCGCCTCCCGGACCTCCCGGACGGCGTTGGTGATGTCGCCGCCCATCAGGGCGCCGGCGAGAACGAGGACCCTGGCCCGATGGAGGCGGGCGGTTGCCCGCACGGCCGCCGCGATTCGGTCCTCGCCGACCAGGGCGATGGTGTCGACCGAGATCCGTTCCCCGCGGATGTTGTGGCGGTCGGCTTCCGCGACGGCGCCCTGGGCGACCTGCCCGACCTGGGCGCCCCCGCCGATGACGATGACCCGCTTGCCGAAGATCTCCTGGAAGGAGGGGACCTCGCTCACCGCCTCGACCGAGGGCTGGAGCGCGAGGAGGTCGGCGATCAGCTGGCCGCGGTCGTCGACGCCGATCATCTCGAACTGGATCTCGCCGCCGGTGATGGTGGAGACGTAGGTGACATTGCCGCCGTGCCGGTAGATCGCTTCCGAAACCCGGTACAGGGAGCCCGGTTCGTCGCGGACCTTGACGAGGAGCGCTAGTAGATCTGCGTCTCCGCCGTCACCGACTCCATCCATTTCCGACATGAGACCAGGAATCTAGCAGCCTGGAGGCCGTCGAGCACCCTGTGGTCGAAGCTGAAGCAGGCGTACATCATCGGCTTGACCCCGATCATCCCGTCAACCGCGACCGGTCTCTCGACGATCGCCTCCATGGTCAGGATTCCTGCCTGGCCGGGCGCGATGACGGAGTAGGAGAAGAGGGTGCCGAAGGTGCCCGAGTTGTTGACGGTAAACGTGCCGCCCTGCAGATCGTCGCCCTTCAGCTTGCCGTCCCGGGCGCGCGTCGCGAGGTCGTTGATGGCCCGCGCGATGCCGGTGATCGAGAGCGAGTCGGCGCGCTTGATGACCGGCACCACCAGGGCGTCCTCCATGCCGACCGAGATGCCGACGTTGATGTCGCGATGGACGAGGATCGAGTCGCCGGCGAAGGTCGCGTTCACGTCGCGATGCTCGTGCAGGGCGACCACTGCAGCCATCACGACGTAGGGCAGGAATGTCAGCGAGAAGCCTTCGTCCTTGGCGAACTTGGCCTTGTTCGCATTCCGGTTGGCCACGATCCCGCTCATGTCCACCTCCTGCGTTTGCCAGGCGTGAGGGATGGTGGTCTTCGACTTGACCATGTTCTCGCCGACCAGGCGCTTGATCCGGCTCAGAGGAACCCGCTCGTCTCCCGGCATCTCGGCCGGCCCGGCGGCCGGCGTACCCGCCCCTGCGGGCTGGCCCGCCGCGGCGGCTTGCTGACCGGGAGCGGTCGCGCGCCCGGCGACAGCGGCCTCGACGTCCTTCTTCGTGACGCGGCCGCCAAGGCCGGTGCCGTGAATCGCGTCCAGGTCGAGGTTATTCTCCTCGGCCAGCATCCGGACCGCCGGCGAGAAGCGGTGCTCGCCATTTGTTTTTTCTGGAGAAGCCGCTGTGGAAGCCGTCTCTGGCTCAGCCGCTGTCTCTTGCTTCGGAGGTGCCTCAGCCTTAGTGGGGGTCTCCTCCTTCGGCGTCGGGGCCGCTTCCTTCGGGCCGCCTTCCTCCTTCGGCGCTTCCTCCTTCGGCGCGGCGCTGTCGGCCCCATCGACCTCGACCACCGCGATCTCACCTCCTGAGGGCACCGTCGCCCCGTCGGCCGCGAGGATCTCCTTCAGGACGCCGGTGACCGGGGAGGGCACCTCGGTCGCAACCTTGTCGGTCTCGACCTCCATCATCGGCTCGAACTCGACCACCTTGTCGCCCGGCTTGACCAGCCACTTGGCGATCGTCCCCTCGTGGACGGACTCGCCGAGCTGGGGCATTGTGATCCGGACCGCTTTACCCATCAGGATTTGGCCATCAGTACGCGGCCAGCTCTCGGAGCGCCTTCTCGACCTTCTCCGGGTTGGGCATGAAGAACTCCTCCATGGCCGGTGCGTAGGGCATCGAGGGAACGTCGAGGCCGCCCAGCCGCTTCACCGGCGCGTCGAGGTGGCGGAAGGCCTCATCGGCGATCAGCGCGGCAACTTCGGAGCCGATCGCGACGCTGAAGTTGTCCTCATAGAGGATCAGCACCTTGCCCGTCTTCCGAGCCGAGGCGAGAATGTCCTCCTTCGGCAGCGGATAGACGGTCCGGAGGTCGACGACCTCCACCGAGATGCCCCCTTCCTCCACCGCCTTGGCGGCCTGGAGCGCGTAGTGGACCATCAGCCCGTAGCAGAAGACGGAGATGTCGGTTCCTTCCCTGGCGGTCCGCGTCTTTCCGAGCGGGATCAGGTACTCCCCTTTGGGGACCGGCTCCTTGTACATCCGGTAGAGACGCTTGTGCTCGAAGAAGAGGACCGGGTCCGGATCGCGCATCGCCGCCAGGAGGAGGCCCTTCGCCTCGTATGGGCCCGAGGGGATGACGATCTTGAGTCCAGGCGTCGCGAAGCGCGCCTCGATCGACTGCGAGTGATAGAGGGCGCCATGGACGTGGCCGCCCATCGGTGCCCGGACGACGATCGGCACCTGCCAGTCGCCGTTTGACCGATAGCGGAACTTGGCGATCTCGTTGGTTATCTGGTTGAAGGCCATGTGGGCGAAGTCGGTGAACTGCATCTCGGCGACGGGCCGCTTGCCGGCGAGCGCGAGGCCGAGCGCGATGCCGGCAATCGACGACTCGGCGATCGGGGTGTCGATGACGCGCTGCTCGCCGTATTTCTTGAAGAGACCGTCGGTGATCAGGAAGACGCCGCCCTTGGGCCCGACGTCCTCGCCCAGGACCATCACCCGCTCGTCGCGATCCATCTCCTCGTCGAGCGCCTGGCGGAGGGCGGAGACCATGTTCAGGTCCTCCGTCTCCGCGCCGTCGGCGGGCTCGATCGCCTCCGGCACGTCATCGCCGTAGACGTTGCTGAGTGCTTCCTCCGGCTCGGCGTCACGGGCGTCGAGCGCCTGGCGGGTGGCCTGGTTGACCTCTTCCTTGACGCTCTCCTCGTACTCGGTGACCTGCTTGACGGTGAGGATGCTCTCCTCCAGGAGCCGCTTCCGGAAGCGCTCCAGGCAGTCGTTCTGGGCCAGCTGGTCGAGTTCCTCAGCCGAGCGGTAGCGGCGCTGATCGTCCTCTGAGGAGTGGGCCCCGAGCCGGTCGACCAGGGCC
>JALZAP010000007.1:0-15438 GCA_030948245.1 Candidatus Dormiibacterota bacterium
CCCGGGCACCAGGTGGGTGGGCACGTGAGCCTTGACCCGCAGCTCGAGGATCGTCGCCAGCACCGCGATGCCGAAGGATGACGCGACCCGCTGAAGCGTGTTGCTGACCGCGGTCGCGCGGGCGATGGCCTCTTGCGGAAGGGTCACGTAGGCGGCCGCGAAGTTGGGCATCATCGCGAAGCCCATCCCCACCCCTCGGGCGGAGGTGATGAGCACCCAGCTCCAGTTGTCCGTGGCCGGCGTCACGTTCACCAGCAGGAGCGTCGAGGCAACCAAAGCGAGGATCCCGAAGAAGACGACCGGACGCGCGCCAAACCGGTCGCTGAGCGTTCCCGAGATCGTCATCGAAGCCGCTGCCGCGAGACCCTGGGGCGCCAGCAGCAGGCCGGCCTGGAGGGTGTCCTTGCCCTGCACCTCCTGCATGAACACCGGGATCAGAAACACGGCGCCGAAGAGCGCGCTGGCGGTTATCACGCCGACCACCATCGACGCCGAGAAGCCGGCGTCGCGGAAGACCCGGATATCGAGCAGCGGGTGTTCCTGGCGCAGCTCCCAGCTGACGAACCCGGCGGCGAGGAGCACACCACCGCTGAGGGGGAGCAGCGCCTGCCAGGAGGACCAGCCGTTGATCGAGGCCTGGGTAAGGCCGTAGATGACGAGGGCCACCCCCGGGGTGGCGAGGAAGAGACCGATCAAGTCGATCTTCCGATCTACCCAGGGCAGCCGCCCCGACTCCAGGAAGAAGAAGCCGAGGACGAGGGCGAGGAGACCGGCGGGCAGGTTCACCCAGAACACCCAGCGCCAGTCGAAGACCTGGATCAGCCAGCCGCCGAGGGTAGGCCCGAGGGCGGGAGCGAGCATCAGCGGCACGCCGAGGATCGACATCAGGCGGCCACGCTCCTCGGGGGCCGCCATCCGCATGATGATCGTCATCCCAACCGGCATCACCATGCCGCCGGCAAGACCCTGGATCACCCGGAATGCGATCTCCGACTGGAGGTTCCAGGCCAGCCCGCAGAGGGCGGAGGCGATCGTGAAGGCGACCAGCGTAACCAGGTAGACGCGCTTGGTGCCGAAGCGGTCCGAGACGTAGCCGCTGATCGGGATCACGGCGGCAAGACCAAGCAGGTAGGCGGTGAGGATCCACTGGACGTCGGTGATGCCGGCGTGGAAGGTTGCCTGCAGGTCTGGAACCGCGACGTTGACGACCGTGCTGGAGAGGATCGACGCGGCCGACCCGAGGGCGACCACTCCCGCCGCGGTGAAGACATACCGCCGGCTGTGACCCTGGTTCGGCGGCGCCGGAATCACCGCCGCCGGCTGCTCGTGCGCGAGGTCGGAAGCGGGCCGGCTCACAGTTCCACCGTATCGTTTCCAAACAGATGAGCGGCCCTGTCGATTCCGAGAAGGCGGGAGATGTCAGCGTGCTCCGGATGGCGCACGGCAAGGCCAACGCGATCGACCTCGAGCTGCTCGCCGCGCTCTCCCAGCAGCTGCACCGCCTTCGCGAAGCCCCGGCCGTGGTCCTCACCGGCACCAGGACGATCTTCTCGGCCGGCGTCGACCTCTTTCGGGTGATGGACGGTGGGCGCGCCTACCTCGATCGCTTCCTCCCCGCGCTGCGGAAGACTTTCAACGAGCTGATGGCCTTTCCCCGGCCGCTGGTCGCGGCGGTCAACGGCCACGCGATCGCCGGCGGCTGCATCCTGGTCGAGACCGCCGACTACCGCGTCATGACGAGCGGCACGGGCCCGATCGGGCTGACCGAGCTGCTGGTCGGCGTCCCCTTCCCCGTCGACGCGATCGAGATCGTCCGCCTGGCGACCGGCGGCGGTCCGCTCGGCCGCATCGTTACCCTGGCCGAAACGGTGCCGGCCCGGCGGGCGATCGAGCTCGGGCTGGTCGACGAGCTGGCGGAGCCGGACGTGGTGCTGGCGCGCGCGGTGCAGGTCGCGACGGCCCTGGCGGCGATACCCCCGCGGAGCTTCGAGCTCGTGAAACGCGAGCTGCGGGCGCCTTTCTGGGATGCCCTGGAGAGCCGCTCGGTGCATTTCGACGCCGAGGTCGACGAAGCCTGGAAGTCAGACGCGGCGCTGCGCTCGATCGCCGCCTACGTGGAGGCCCTCCGCGCGGCCCGCGGTTGAAGCGATGGCGACTTCGGGCCTCCGTCGAGGAAGCCGTCGATGAGCTGTCGCGCGAGGCTGAAGCGTCCCGGCATCTGGGGCAGCTCGTCGCGGCTGAACCAGGCGGCGTCGAGGATCTCGGAGTCCTGAGCCTTGATCTCCCCCGAGCGATGACGGGCATAGAAGCCGATCATCAGCTGGCTCGGAAATGGCCAGGGCTGGCTCGCCGCGTAGGTGATCCCGTCGACCTCGATTCCGACCTCCTCCAGCACCTCCCGGGCGACCGCCTCCTCGAGTGACTCGCCCGGCTCGACGAACCCGGCCAGGCAGCTGTACCAGGGTCCTCGAAAGAGCTTGTTGCGGGCCAGCAGCATTTTGCCGTGCCGCTCGACCAGCATTATCACGGCCGGGTTGATGCGCGGGAAATAGGTTGCGCCGCAGTTCGGACAGCCTCTTGCGCGCTCCCCCGCGGCCAGCTCGGTCTGGCTGCCACAGCGGCCGCAGAACGCGTGACCGAGGTACCACTCGACGATCTGGGAGGCGCGTCCGGCGACGCCGTGGATGGGCTCTTCCAGCTGGCCGAACAGCTCCCGCAGCCCGAGGAACACGAAGCCGGGCGGAGTCTCCGGCTCAGTGGCCAGCGGGATCGCGAAACAGGGCCGTCCATCGAGCCGGCCGAGGTAGATCCGGGCGATCGCGCCTCCCAGCACCGAGGCGACGCTCCCGAAGGTGACCGGCTCGGCCAGGTCAGCTTTCCGGGCGACGAGCAGGCGTCCCTCGTGGAAGGCGAATACCAACGCCCTGTCGTCGGGCTGCGCCTCGAGGTCGATCTCGGCCAGGAAGCCCATCCCAGCGCCGGGCTTCAGCCGTGGGTGACGAGCGGGGGCTTGGCAGGCGGTGTCAGGCCGGTCACGGCAAGGATCTCCTTCTCGTCCAGCGAGTCGTGCTCGATCAGCGCCTTGGCCAGGTCGTCCAGCTTGCCGCGGTGCTCCTTGAGCAGCCGGCGCGCGTCCTCGAAGCACTCGTCCGCGATCCGCTTCACCTCGTCGTCGATCAGCTTCGCGGTCGCTTCGCTGTACGGCTTCTGGAAGGTGGCACCGTCGTCGTGGGCATAGTTGAGCGGCCCGACGATCGGGCTCATGCCCCAGCGCACGACCATCTCATGGGCGATCTGGGTCACCTGCTGGAGGTCGTTCTCGGCGCCGGTGGTGACCACGCCGTAGACCAGGCTTTCCGCCGCCCGGCCGCCGAGCGCGCCGACGATCCGTGCCCGGAGGTAGTCCTCGCCGTAGTTGAAACGGTCGTCGATCGGGCTCTGGACGGTCACGCCGAGCGCCATCCCGCGCGGGATGATGGTGACCTTGCGGACCGGGTCGGCGCCCGGGACGAGCAGGCCGAGAAGGGCGTGGCCGGACTCGTGGTAGGCGATCCGCTCCCGGTCGAGGGGCGTCAGCAGGATGTTCCGTTCCGGGCCGAGCAGCGTCTTCTCGATCGACTCTGTGAAGTCCGCCATCGTGACGACCGACGATCCTCGCCGCGCAGCGTAGAGGGCGGCCTCGTTGACCAGGTTGCGGAGGTCGGCGCCGACCGACCCAGGGGTCTGGGCGGCGAGCTCGTCGAGGTCGACGTCAGGACCGAGCGGAACGTTGCGGGTATGGATCTTGAGGATCGCGGCGCGGCCGCGGCGATCGGGCGGCTGGACCATGACGCGGCGGTCGAAGCGGCCCGGCCGGAGCAGGGCCTGGTCGAGCACGTCGGCACGGTTGGTGGCAGCGATGACGATAACGCCCTCTCGGGAGCTGAAGCCGTCCATCTCGGTGAGGATCTGGTTCAGGGTCTGCTCCTGCTCGTCGTTGCCGCCGATCCGGATTGCCGCCCCTCGACTGCGGCCGATGGCGTCGAGCTCGTCGATGAAGATGATCGCGGGCGCGGCGGCGCGGGCCTTGGCGAAGAGGTCGCGGACGCGCGAGGCTCCGACACCGACGATCGCCTCGACGAACTCGGAGGCTGACTGGCTGAAGAAGGGGACCTTGGCCTCGCCGGCGACCGCCCGGGCGAGGAGCGTCTTCCCGGTCCCCGGTGGCCCTACCAGCAGCACGCCTTTGGGCACGGTACCGCCCAGCCGCTCGTACTTCTGAGGCTCGCGGAGAAAGTCGACGACCTCCAGCAGCTCCGCCTTCACCTCGTCGATGCCCGCCACGTCGGCGAAGGTCGTCGGCGGGCTCTCCGCGTCGTAGAGCTTGGCGCGGCTCTGCCCGAACTGGCCGAGGATGCCTCCGGCGGATCCCGCCCCCGACAGCCGGCGGCTGATGTAGAGGAAGAGGCCAAGGAAGAGAAGAGTCGGTCCGAAGCTGAAGAGTAGCGTCTGCCAGAGCGGCGTCTGGTCGGTCACCGGCTTGGCGAGCTGGGTGACGCCGTGCTGCTGGAGGAGCGTGTCGAGCTGGTTCCCGGTCACGGCATAGACGGGGATCTCGGTCGTGAAGCGGGTGGCAGTGTCGGAGTTGTTGGAATCCTTCACCTTTTGCTTGGTGGTCCCGGTGACGGTCGTTCCGACGGCGGTGATGCTGACCACGTTGTTGTCGTTGACCTGCTGGAGGAAGGTGCTGTAGGCGATCGTCACCGACTTCGGCTGCGGGGCCTGGAACAGGTAGTTGCTGATCAGGATGTTCGCGGCCAGCACGATGCCCAGGGTCACCCAGAAGCGGATGCTACGGAATTGCGCGAAGGGCGACACAGGCGGCTGCGGCTTGCCGCCGGGGCCGGTTCGGCGAGGGCCCGGTGGCGGCGGCGGTGGTGGGTTGACTCCCATCCGGCTAATTGTGAGCGCCTCGCCTGTAGGGGACGTGAACGGCAAAGGGCCGGGCCCGGCCTAGCCCTTTGCGCGCCCCTACTTCATCAAAGGGCAGCCGTTCCCGGTCGTGTCAAAGGCCTGGTTGCTCCACATCGGCTGCACGGCGAAGAAATTGGCGCCGAGCGTGATGTTGCCCGAGTTCGCATTCCAGGCACATTTGTCGCCGTTCTCAGATCCCTGGGCGTCGTTCCAGCCGTCCTGGTTGCTGAGGAAGTTGTCGGGATCGGTCACCGCCTCGGCGTACTCATGGCCCAGCACCATGCTGTAGCCGTCGAAGATGCCGTTGCCGAAGGCGTTGCTGGTCTTGTTGACAAAGTGCATCCCGCAGCCGGAGGAGCCGATGCCAGGCCAGCTCATGTTCTGGAAGGGGATAAACGAGTACTGGAGGGTGTGGGCGTTGCCCAGGCCGTTCACGCTCGTCGTCTGGGTGTGGTAGCCGCAGTAGACCGGCTGCCCGGTCCCGATCGTGCTCGGCGGCGTGAGGATTATGTAGGTGGCGTTCGGGTCGTAGCCGAAGTGCGCCGCCGCGGCGCTCGCCTCCGCGGCGATCGGGTCGTCGACGAGGTTCTCGGCCAGGCCCAGGGTGACGATGGCGGCCGGGACCGGACTCGGGTCGGTCCAGGTGCCCTTCAACTGCCCGGTGGGATTGGTTATGTAGTCGGCGCCCGCGATCCCGGCGCAGTTGACAGTGCCGGCGGGGACGTTGCGGCAGTACTGCGTCTGCACGGCGTCCCACGGCGTCCCGCCGATGCCTGCGAAGAAGCTCTCCACATAGGTCTGCAGAGTTGCGCTGCTGAATGCCGTCCCGTCGGTGTCGGGTGTCGTGAAGCCCGCCGCCCACGGGGAGCCCCAGTAGACCACGTACACGGCGGGAGTCTTCTCGACCCCGATCGCCCCTGGGCCGGCATTGCCGCCGTGGTAGATGAGGTCGTTGGATGCCGCATTGGGATCCGGCGTCGCGGCGTGGGACCAGAAGAAGTGCTTCGGATTGGTCTTGACCTTGCTGGTCGCGGGGCTGGCTGAAGCGCTGAGGGTCGAGCCCACCAGGGCGAAGCCGCAGGCGGTGGCGATGACGGCGAGCAGGCGCACTCGCCTGAGCAAAGAGGAGAGTCTCAAAGGAATCGATCTTGCCTCCAACTTGATGTCGCCGCTACCCTGCTATGACGCAGGTGGGGTATCACTTAATGAGCGGCGTAACTCTCAACATATCACACGCCAATTGGCCGACTCAAAGGGTCGGCAGCAGCTCGAAGGCGAACTCCTTTGCGTCCGGGGCGACAAAGCGGAGGAGTCGCCCACCCTCCTCTTCGAGCGCGGCGGCGTCCGGCTTGGTCAGGGCGACGAACGGTGTGAGGGTCAGGGTCACCACCCCTCGCTTGGTGGTGACGCCCCAGAATCCGGCCACGAAGCCATCGACCGTGAAGGTCTCCATCACGTCGCCGTTTTTCCGGATCACGACCTTGCGGTGCTCGTCGCTGATGACCCGGGTACGGCGTTTGTGGGCGAGCAGGAGACTGTCCCACTTGGGGAGGTAGCGAACCGGCGCGGCGACCTCGGCCTTCGGCCGCGGCGCGTCGCGGAGATCGAACAGGGTCTCCCCGTTGGGACCCCTCAGCTCGACCAGCTCATCGGCGAGCGCCAGGAAGCCGGGCAGCAGCGCGCCGACCGTCTGCCCTGTCCAATCCGCGGTGTCGGCCCGAGTCGCTGGGCCAAAGGCAGCCAGGTGAGCACGCACAATGTGCGTCGTCGCGACCCCCCGTGCGACCTCGGGCAAGGTTGGGGCGGGCACGTGGTCGCCCTGCGGCGAGCTCCGGAAGAGGGCATGCCGAGGATCGGCAACGAGGTGCGCCGACTTGAGCAGGTACCAGAGGCGCCGGCGATCCATCTCCTCCATGCCCGGCGCGAGCGCCTCCATCACGGCGAGGGCCTCTGACCGCGGCAGCGGACCGGAGGCGGCTCTCTCGATCAGCGCCGCCCGGATCGGGGTCAGGTTGTCGCCGGCGGCCGAGGCGGATGCCGACCAGCCGGTCTGGAGGTCGGTATCGTTGGCGGTCCGGTAAAGGTGGAATTCGGCCGCCGAGACGAGGTGCAGGGTGACCCGCATCAGGTTCGACTTGAGGACCCGGCCCTCGGTCAGGGCCGCCTCCAGGTCCGCGATTCGGAAGTCCCGCAGCCGCGACCAGAGCGCGATGTAAGGCGACCGCGGCCACTGGGCCTGGAGTCCTGCCAGTCGCTCGATGGCGGTGACCGGGTCGAGTGCGGCGCGCTCGAGAAGCAGCTGCCGCGCGAGCGTCCAGCGGTTCAGCTCGCGGAGGCTGACCTGCCCGGGGGATCCGCTCGGTGCCATGCTCATCTCGCGTGGCTCTCGACCTGACCGGGTGCGCGAGATTCTCTGAACGCGACATACGCCGTCACCACGGTCCAGACCAGCTGGAGAGGTAGTTTCCAGCCTCCGATCAAGGCGTAGGCAGGCCCGGTGATGCCGGTCAGGCTGACGGCCACGTCAAGGAGGGCAGCCACGCCCAGGGCAGCGGTAAGGATCCCGTACCGCCGGCGCCCGGCCAAGATGAGGGCCCTGCTCAATCCCAACCACCAGGCGGAGGACAGCGCGAGGTAGATGGGCTCGAGCCACCACTGAGCGTCGGCAAAGGCAGCGGCCCACAGGAGGCAGGACAGCGCTCCGGCGATCGTTGCGGCGAAGATCAGAATCCCCGGCCGGAAGCGCAGCCAAAGCCAGGCGGCCGTGACCAGCAGGAGACCGTTGAAGGCGATGCCGAGCGCAGGCCTGTCCAGAATCGCCTGGGTGACCATGCAGCCGGCACCGGCGATGGTCGACCCTGCCGCGAGGAGGGCGAGCCGGTCCTGTCGGTTCGTCAAGGTTGGTCTGGCCAGCCTCCCCCGGTTCGTAGATTTTCGGCCCGGAGACCGTACCCTATCGACTTGCAGTCGCACGCCGACTTGATTGAGGGGGATAGCCAGTGACGATCTTTCGCAAGGCGTATTCGGTATTCGGAGCGCTGCTCATGCTCCAGTTCTTCCTTCAGCTCTACTTCATCGCCGCCGCCGTCTTCACGGTCGTCGGGGCCAACGACAACGCGAAGGACATCTACGCGGCGTTCAAGAACGGCGACAGCTTCTTCGGGCTGCACGCGATCAACGGTGACCTGGTCGGGATCAACCTGCTCATCATGCTCGGGCTGTCATTCGGCTCCCGCTACCCGTGGCGGACCACGATCTTGACCGGCGTGCTGTTCGTGCTCCTGGTCATCCAAGTGCTCCTCGCCCACACCGGGATCGCCGTTCTCTCGGGTCTGCACGGGATCAACGCACTCGTCATGGTCGGCCTCGGCGGCTTCCTGACCGGCCGCAACTGGGCTTTCGGTCGTGGCCCGGGTGCTCTCGCCGAGACGAGCACCGAGCCGGTCGCGAGGTAACCGACCCGGGATGGCGGACCGTCGCCGTTAAGGAAGACCCGCGAGCAGGTCCATGTAGTCGAGGGCCGAGTCGAGGCGAGAGCGAAGCCAGCCGACTTGGTCCCCGACGTTCTCACCCTCCAGCTTGAAGGAGGACAGATCGAAGCCGGCCAGCTGGAGATGATCCAGTGCCCGGTTGAAGTCGATGCAAAGCGCCTCAGCGGTAATGGAGTCAGCCTCGGCGAGGTCGTCACGCAGGGCGTGCATGCGGGCATAGACCATCGCGAGGGTCTGCTGGGGCGTAAAAACTGTGGACATGTGCGCCGGAAGGGCATTACACACCCAGATGGCCCAAACGACAAGACATCAATTTTTGTAGCGGGGGACGTTCGTCAGCGGACCGACTGACTCGGGCCTTGTCCCAGGCGCCCGTCAGTTAGACGCTGGCCGGTAAAGCCTGAAGCTTCTGCAGGCGCTCGAGCCAGAAGTCGCGACGCGCCGCGTACCAGTCTGCGTCCGGATGGCCAAGGTCGGAGGCATCCTGTGTCAGCTCGACATAGAGGAGTGCCCAATGCTGGGCATCCGTCAGGCACCGCGAGCGGCGGTCCTCCCCCGGAAGCAGACGCGAATCCGGCTGAGCGACATTCTGAGCGACATTCGGCGCACGCTCACTGGCCACCACCACACCCGAGGCAAGGTATAGGCCGAATATCGCCCTAGCAAATGCAAAAAAAGGGTTGGGCCGCTCGCAAGGCTCTGCCGAGAAGGCCGACAGGGGACCTCCCCTGCAGCAGAGTTGAGCCTGGCTAGCAGGCTGCGGAGCCGATCAGCAAGGTGGGCGATGCCGCCTGGTCGGGCAGGGCGGAGACCGCCAGCAAAGCCTGATAGGCAGCCGCCGGCAGGGTGAGGCTGGTCTCGCTGGCAACGTGGGTCCAGCCCGGCTGGGCGGTCAGGGAGCCGGCGCCGATCTCGACCACGGCTCCCGTGCAGGGTTGAATGGACTCGAAGGTCCACGAGACCAGCTGCGCCCTGGGGGTCGGATGCAGCCAGACTTCCAGGTGAACCGGGCAGACGCCACCGGTCGCCGCGCAGGAGGAACCCGCCAGCCGCAGGACAACCCCGGTCACCCCGCCCGCCGCCGCCGGCGCCATGACGGGGACGGTCGGCGCAGCCGTGGGAAGGGCGGGGATGATTGGCGGCGGATCATTGGCGACGCTGTTGCCATCGCCCACCGGGTGAGGCGCGCTCGACGCAGCGGCAACCCGGGCAGGGTGATTGAAGAATCCGACCAGGCCGGCCGAACCGGCCAGGGTGGCCAGGGCGAGGGCCGCAGCGGCGGCGATGGCAAAGCCCAGCCTTGTCCGAGTCCGGCGCTGCCGGTTGGTTGGCGGCCGAAGAACCGCAGGCGGGGAAGGAGCCTCGGATTGCCTCGGCGGCGGCGGCGGCCCAGCCACCATCTCGGACAATCGCGCCTTGGCCTGGGACTGGGTTCGGCGGGTGGCCAGGCGGCCGGCGGTTTCCCACACGGCGAGCCGGGCGTCCACGGCGGCGTGCGTTGTCTGCCGTTTCGCGGGTGGGCCGCCGGCCAGCTGCCTGGCGAGTTTGACAAGCTCGGACCTGGCGGTCTTCGACCGCGACCCCTGGGAGGCCCCTGGGCGCGCGCGGACCCGCAGCATTGCGCAGAGCAGCACACCGACGGCCTGAATGTCAGCCGCTCGTGCCTGGCCTTCGCTGAGGGTGCCCCGCGCTGTGAGGCAGTAGTCGCCGAGCCGAACCGAACCCTCGGGATCGATATGAACGTTCCCCGCATGGACAGCGCCGTGCCACAGCCCAACCTGGTGGAGAGCCGCCAGCGCGTCCAGGGCGCACATCGCCACCGCCACCGCGCACATCGGCGCCATCCGCTGTTGCTCCAGGAGGCACCTCAATGAGACGCCCGATTCAAGCTCGCTGAACACCCATTGATCGGGGCGCCCGATATCGACGCCGATCAACGGCAGCAGGGTCTTCGTGCTGGAGGGGCTGAGCCTCCCGATCTGTGCCAGCGACGGAGAGATGGCACCGCTCTTGAGGCGCTTGGCCGCGACCACGGTGCCGTCGTCGAGCGGTCCTGACCAGGTGGTTCCCAGGTTTCCCTCGCCGAGCAAAACCCACGGACCTCCGACGGGTGGCTCTTCCCCAGGCGACGGCGCCCCGACAGGTAATCCCTCCCCCCACACGGCAACGTACTTTATGGGGTATTGGCCGGGGCCGCCACCCCCAAATTGTGGGGTGGCTCCTTAAAGTTGGTGGGCGCCGACTTCCGTTCGGGGTGCGGCTAAAACTCAGACCGGCCGAAGAATCGAGGCCAGAGAACGCCGACCAATCCCCCGCCGAGGGTTGGTAGGCCGACCAGGGCCACCAGCACAAATGGGTGCGCTGACCGTGGCGTGTTCACGAGGAAAGGCAGCTTGGTTATGACCACCATCACGGCGAGGGCCAGACCGACAAGGAGCCCAGCGCCGAGCCCAAGCACGACCCGCCTCATCGGTCAGATGCGCCTGGGCTGGCCGGCGACTGCCGCGTGCATTCCGCAACCTCTCCCACGGGCCGCCCCCGATCGTAGCCTCTCCGGAGGCCTTTCCGATCTTGAAAATTGGTGGAGGCGGCGGGAGTTGAACCCGCGTCCGAAGCAGCGTCCCTCGGGATCTCTACGAGTGTGTTCGTGATTTTTTTCTCGCCTTGGGGCCCCTCACGACGGGGTCCTTGCGGCCAGCCTCGGTGAAGGTCCCGCCCTGGAGCCGAGGCGCCTCCAGGGCGGTGATCCGGCTATTTGACGTGGCTTCCCGGTTCGCCGGCGCTCCCGGGGGCCACGCCCGGGATCTTTAGTCCCGGGAGCTAACTCAGGCTACTTACGCAGCGAGAGCGAGCTGGTTGTGCTTGTTGGCACTTGTGTTGTTTGCGCTGTAACGCTCACGCCTTCGACTCGCAATCCCGAAGCCCAACTACCCCGTCGAGACCGGACGCCCCCACGTCAGAAGTGAACTTCCTTCTCCCCAAAAGTCTACCCCGGCCGACTTCCGTCCAACCCCGGCACGCCGAGCTGCTCGAGGCGATAGCCGCCTGGGTAGCCGCGATGGCGCCGGCGGGTGATCAGCCGCGGCTTCGCCCGCCGCGGTAGCAGGGCGACGACCCGGGCGCGGGCACGGAGGGTGAGATCGATCCCGCGCCTCAGCCAGGCGGGTGGATGGCGGTAGCCGAAAGCGTCGAGGAGTTCGGGGTCGAGCAGCGCCAGCACCGCCGGCCGGAGCGCCGGCCGGAGCGGCGCCGGGTACCAGGAGAGGAACAGGCCGAGGGTCTCGTCCGCAACCCGCCGGCTGCTCTCCGAGTAGCGGAGGTTGGCTCGCTCGAATTCGTCGCTCCAGCGTTCCAGCTCCTCGATCGAGTCGGGGATGGCGCGGATGTGCATCCGCCTGCCCAGCGCCCGCCAGTATTGGAGGGTCGCCAGCTCCTCCTGCCGGGTGTAGCGCCGCCAGCCGTACTTCCGGTTCCAGCGCAGCGGCACAAGGACGAAGGTGGCCAGGACGTAGAGGTAGTCGTCGTTTCGGATCTCGAAGCGACCGTGCATCCGGTTCATCCGCCGGGTCGCCTCCCTTCCCCGCTCGCTGTCCATGCCGTTGTCGAGGATCTCGGCCAAGATCAGCTCGGTGTCGTCATACCGCTTCTGTGCGCGCTCCCGGAACTCGCCGGTGCGATCGAGAAGCTCGCTGATGGTCGGGATCCCGTAGGTTTTGAAGAAGGCGAGGCTCAGCGACTGCTCGACGTCCCAGGGAAAGTCGTGGTTGGTGCTGAGGAAGGAGATCCGCTCGAAGTCCCGCTCAGGGTCGAGCCCCTCGATCTCCTCCACCACACCTCGGCCGGCCACGCCGCGACAATAGTTGACGGAACCACTCAGCATCCCGCGGAGGTGTGACTTGGACCTGAAAGAGCGAGCCGGCGGCGCCGACCTCGACCGCGTCGCCGCGGCCAGCCTGAAAGAGCTCGGAGACATCCGGATCGACGACGTGCTCGCCTTCATCGACCGGGGGATCGAGCAGATGCCGAGCTACATGGACCTGTACCGCCGCTGGGAGAAGCAGCAGTGGGCGGTCGCCGACCTCGACTTCGGACCCGACCGGGAGAACTGGCAGACCCTGAGCGAGGACGAGAAGAAGTACGCACTCTGGACGCAGCGGCTCTTCTTCAACGGCGAGGAACGGGTGACCGCGACGTTGGCGCCCTTCGTCTGGGCCGCGCCGACCCCCGAGATGGAGATCTTCTTGAGCACGCAGATGGTCGACGAGGCGAGGCACTCCGTCTTCTTCGACACCTGGTGGCGGGCCGTACCGGGCACCGACAAGACCGACATGGCGAGCCTGCTCGATGATGTCCGGCCGGCCATTGCGGGCGGGTACAACGAGCTCTTCTACGATCTCCTGCCGGGCGTCGCGCAGCGACTCGCCAACAATCCACAGGACATCGAGGCCTTCGTCGAGGGCATCACGATGTACCACATCGTCATCGAGGCGACTCTCGCCCTGACCGGCCAGCGCTTCACGCTCGACCAGATGCGCATCGAGGGCAATACCGGACTTGGCTTCTACCAGGGCTTCACGGCGGTCGCGCGGGACGAGTCCCGCCACGTCAACTTCGGGATCAAGTTCCTCCAGGAGGCAATCCGCGACGACACGGCCCGCTTCGCTCCCAGCGTGCAGCGGACGCTAGTCGAATGCCTGCCGCTGATCACCGGGACGCTCGAGCCGCCGGACGGCGACCAGCGCTACTACACCGAGTTCGGGCGCAGCCAGGACGAGGTGATGGAGTACGCGCTGAGCTCTCTCAACAAGCGTCTCCGGGCGATCGGCATCAACCTCGCCGCCTAGCCGCGGCGGAGAGCTCGGGCCATCTCCCGCTTGGCGTCGGCCTCGGCCAGCGCCTCGCGCTTGTCGAACTGGCGCTTGCCACGGGCCAGGCCGACCTCGACCTTGGCCCTGTTGCGGACGAAGTAGATCCGAAGCGGGATCAGCGTGTAGCCCTTCTGGCGCACCTTGCCGACCAGGGAGGCGATCTCCTGCCGGTGGAGGAGAAGCTTGCGGGGCCGCATCGGCTCGTGGTTCTGGAGGTTGCCCTGGGCATAGGGCGAGATGTGGACGTTCTCCAGCCACGCCTCGTTGCCGGCGATCCTGACATAGCCGTCGCGAAGGTTGGCGCGGCCGCCGCGGAGCGACTTCACCTCGGTGCCGAGAAGCTGCAGGCCCGCCTCGTGCTTCTCATCGATGAAGTAGTCGTGGAAAGCGCGGCGGTTGGTGGCGACTTCCTTGAATGTCGACTTCTCGTCGGTCACGGCAGCAGTTGCCGGGCGGGCATCGGCCGGCGGCTGGGGAGCTGCACCTCCTCGACCAGGTAGGCACCCTTTCCGGTGCCGACGAGGAGGCCGTCCCCGGCCGCCCGAATGATCTCGCCCGGTTTACCGGACCCCTCCTCCGGGCGCCCGCGGAGCACCTTGAGAGAGCGCTCTGCCAGCGTCGCCGTCGTCCCCGGCCAGGGATCGAGGGCACGGACCCGGCGATCGATCTCGGCGGCGGGCACCGACCAGTCGAGGTCGCCATCCTCCTTTTTGAGCCGAGGCGCGAGGGTTGCTGCCGCGTGGTCCTGCTCGGCGGGCGAGAACCGACCCAGGTCGGCCAGCACCTCCACCAGCAGCTCGGCGCCCAGGGTTGCGAGCTCGGCGGTCAGAGCTGGTGCGGTGGTGTCGGGACCGATCGGGACCGAGCGCTGGGCCAGGGTCGGGCCATGGTCGAGCTGGGCGTCCATCAGCATGATGGTTACCCCCGACTCACCATCCCCGGCGAGGATCGCGTGGCTGACCGGCGCCGCGCCGCGGTGCCGCGGCAGCAGCGAGGCATGGACGTTGACGACGCCGCGAGGGGGAATCTCGAGGACCTCGGGCGGCAGGATCTGGCCGTAGGCGACGACGACCATCAGCTCCGGGTTGGCCCAGCGGATCTGTGCGATAGACTCCGGCGATCCGACCCGGTCGGGCTGGTAGACGTGGAGGCCGTGCTTCTGCGCCGCCTGCTTCACGGGAGTCGGGACGATCTTGTTGCGGTGCCCAGGGCGATCGGGCTGGGTTATCACGAGCGCCACCTCGTGGCGCGCGCTGATCAGCGCATCGAGCGACGGAACCGCGAAGGCCGCCGTGCCGGCGAAGACGAGGCGCAGCGGAGCCGGGCCTCGCGTCCCCTGAGAGGGGCCCTGCTGCCCCGGTCTCAGGCCTGAACCACCGCGGCCGCGACCTCATCCTCCTCTTCGTCGAGCTCCTCGAGCTTGTGGAGGGTGTCAAGGCTCGTCAGGCGGTCTATGAAGAGGATTCCGTCGAGGTGGTCGAGCTCGTGCTGGTAGGCCCTGGCGGTGAAGCCGGTGGCCTTGATTCGGACCTCCTTGCCGTGCCGGTTCCTGCCCTTGATGACGACGTCTACGTAGCGGGCGACCTCGCCGACCCAACCCGGGTAGCTCAGGCAACCCTCGTAGCCGACCTGGACGCCCTCCCCGCGCACCAGCTCAGGGTTGACCAGGCCGATGACCTGGTTCTCGTCACCACGGACGACAAACACCCGGAGCGGGACGCCGATCTGGGGCGCGGCAAGCCCAGCGCCGGGCGCGGCGAGCATCGTCTCCGCCAGGTCGTCGATGAGCTTCACTATCGACGCGTCGACCTTGGGAGCCTTCTTCGCCTTGACGCGCAGCGTCGGGTGCTCGAAGCCGTAGATCTTCCGAACTGCCATTCCAGTTCAAAGTCTACCCAGCCCGCTCCGGTAATCTACCTCCAGGGAATGGCCCCCAGAGACCTCCTGACCCCGCTGCTGGGACAGCGCGAGGAGACCCTCAAGGTGTTCAGCTCGCTGTCCGAGGCGGACCTCGAGCGGATCGACGACGAAAGCGGCTGGTCGATCCGCGCCATCCTCGGCCATATCGCGAGCGCCGAGCTGAGCGAGGCCTTCTTGATCCGGACGGCCTCTGGGGGCGAGCTCAT
>JALZAP010000007.1:15448-19242 GCA_030948245.1 Candidatus Dormiibacterota bacterium
ACGGCCGGGTGGTCGCTGGACCGCTGCCGAGCCGAGCTGGAGGGCGCGCGGGCGACCCTGGTCGAGGTTTTCGGAGAGCTGACCGAAGCGGACCTCGACCGGGCGATCCGCTGGCCGGAGTGGCCCGCTCGGACGATCCGGGCCTCCATCCCCTACATGCTCGAGCACGAGGACAGCCACGTCGACCAGATCCGCAACGCGCTCGGCAGGGGCTGACTACGTCACCGGGTCGACGTCATAGCTCCAGCCACGTCCTTTCGGCGCAAGGTGGCCCAGGCGCGAGAGCTCCTTTCCGCGCAATGTCACCTGCCAGCGGTAGGCGCCGCGGAGCTTGAGGATGAAGGCCGGCGAGGGCCCCAGCAGCTTCACATCCGCGATCGATTCCCGGACGATCCCGGTTGCCAGCCACTCTGCGCCATCGCGGGCGGTGGCGGCGGCCCGATCGGGGTCATCGTCCGAGTAGGTGAGCACGGCCAGCTCGGCGTAAGGCGGAAAGCCGAAGATCTCGCGAGATGGAAGCTCCTCGCGGTAGAAGCCGAGATAGTCGTGCTCGACTGCGCGCCGCAGTGCGTAGTGGTCGGGGTTGGAGGTCTGCACCACGACCCGCGCCGGGTGGCCCGCACGGCCTGCCCTGCCTGCCACCTGGGTGACCAGGGCGAACGTGTTCTCGGCGGCACGGTAGTCGGGGAAGTGGAGCGGCAGGTCGGCGTCCACCACGCCGACGGCGCTGACCGCCGGCAGGTCGAAGCCGCGGGCGACCAGCTGGGTCCCGACCAGGATGTCGGCCCGGTGCGCGGCGAAGGTCTCGAAGATCTCCAGGTAGCGCTCCTCCCCACCCGCCGTGTCACGGTCGAGACGAAGGATCCGCGCCGCGGGCCAGAGCTTGCGTGCGATCGACTCCAAGCGCTGCGTGCCGATGCCGAACGCCCTGATCTGGCGGGAGCCGCAGTACCGGCAGTGGGAGGGCAGCTCCTCGGTGTAGCCGCAGTAGTGGCAGGCGAGGCCGCCCAGCTCGACGTGCTGCACCAGCGCCACCGAGCAGTTCGGGCACTGCACGCTCTTACCGCAGTCCCGGCAGAGCACGAAGGTGGCCATGCCGCGCCGGTTGAGGAAGAGGATGGCCTGCTCCTCCGACTCGAGGGCATGGTCGATGATCTCCTTCAGGCGGCGGCTGATGGGCGTCCGGTTGCCCACCTGCGCCTCCTCCCGCATGTCCACCAGCTCGATCTCGGGCTGTGAGCCGATGACGCGCTCTGGCAACGCGGCGAGGACCAGCCCGCCGGTCTCGGTCTCCCGGAAGGTCGCCACCGACGGAGTGGCCGAGCCGAGCAGGAGACGCGCCCCGGTCAAAATGGCGAGCCGGCGGGCGACCCAGCTCGCGTCATAGCGCGGCGTCCGGTCCTGCTTGTAGGAAGGGGATCCTTCCTCATCGACGCAGACCAGGCCCAGCCGCGGCAGCGGCGCGAACACCGCCGATCGGGAGCCGACCACGATGTCGACCTCGCCGCGGCGGGCACGCCACCACTGCTGGGCCCGCTCCAGCTCGGTCAGCTGGGAGTGGAGCACCGCCAGCCGGCCGGCGAAGCGGCGGGCAAAGCGCTCGACAAGCTGCGGCGTCAACCCGATCTCGGGGACCAGGACGAGGGTCTGCTTGCCGTCGACCCGGGCAGCCTCCGCGGCGGCCAGGTAGACCTCGGTCTTGCCGCTCCCGGTGACGCCGTGGAGGAGGACCTCGCTGTTGGCGCGAATTGTGATCAGCGCGGCCCGCTGGGCGGGTGTCAGGAGCCGCGATACCTCCGGTGGGCCGCCCGAGCCGGCGGCCTGGGCCAGCAGCCGGCTATGGACGTGCTGGCGCGCGGACGGTCCGGCGCCGCTCGAGCGCCCACCCCGGATGCGGGGCGGAAGCATCGCCCGGATGCACTCCAGGAGTGGCACCCAGTAGTGGTAGGCCATGTCCCGCGCCAACTCCAGCTGGTGCGGCAGCAGGAGCGGCTCGCGGTCGGCACGCTCGATCTCCTTGAGCTCGATCCCAGGGTCTTCGTCCGTCAGCCCGACGACGTAGCCCCAAACCGTGCGCCGGCCGAACGGCACGAGCACCCGGTGGCCGGCGACGACGTCCATGCCGGCCGGCACCCGGTAGGTGTAGTGGCCCCGGTCGAGCGCGCGTGCCGCCTCGACTGCCACCTCGGCAAATCTCTCCAGGGGAGAGCGGTTCCTAAGGCCCGGTGGGTACGGCGCCGGTCGAGAACATGTCCCCCGGCTGCACCGATACCGCGTTTGTGGGGACGCTCGGATCGGAGACCTCGCCGACCCGGCTGATGGTCAGCGAGGAGTTGTAGACCGAACGCACCGAGGTGACCGGGTCGGTGCCGGCCGCTTGCACGGTGATTCGCTGCAGCTGACCGCCGGTGGTCAGATAAGCGTCGATCGTCGCGCTCGCCGACTTCAGGAATGCGGACTGCTTGTCGGTACCGACCGACACCGACAACAGTTGCTGGAGCTGGTCGGGTGCCGCCGTGATCGTGTACTGGTTGGAGAACGACCCGCTGCTGAAGGTCGTCGCCTTGCTGCTCTTGCTGGCGAGCAGCACAGTCTCCCGGAGCAGGTTCAGGCGCACCGCCGGATAGAAATAGTTGAAGCCGGAGGCCGCCCCCACGAACCAGGCCCGGGCAACAGCGTGGGGCCGGACGAAGAGGTAGACGTCGTTGATGACCAGGTCGAACGCTCCGACCGGCTTTCCTGCTTGGTCGAGCTCGCTCAGCACGAAGGAAGCGTTGTCATCCCGCGCGACACCCACGCCCGAGAGCGGAATGCGGGCTTCCTTGCCCTTGGGGATGCTGCCGCCGGTGCTGACAACAGTGACCTTGTAGCTGAACGCGGCGCCCTTCTGCTCGACGGCCCGGATCGCTTTCGCGACCGTTGCCAGGTCGCCGGCGTTCGTCCCCGTGTCGCTCGCACAGCCGCCCGCGACCAGCACGATCGCCAGCAGAAGTCCCAGCAGGCGTGTCACGGCAGCCGATCACGGACGGCGTCGAGGATCCGGTCTGCCATCTGGCGTTTGGTGGACCGCTCGAGCGCAAGCCGCTCGCCGGTCCGGAAGAACATCACCCCGGCATTCTCGTCGCTGCCGAAAACGCCATCCCGGATGTCGTTGGCGACGATCGCATCGAGCCTCTTGCGGGCGAGCTTCTCGGCGGCATGCTGTTCGAGGTCGGCGTCCTCGGCGGCGAAGCCGACCCGGAAGACGCCTTCCGCGCGGCTGTCGTGGGCGAGCTCGGAGAGGATGTCGACGTTCTTCTCGAGCTTGAGCTCGAGTGTGTCGAGGCCCTCCCGCCGGATCTTGCCGGAAGCCACGCGAGCGGGCTTGAAGTCGGCCACCGCCGCCACCATCACGAGCAGCTGGGCGCCGCCGAGCTCGTCCCGCAGCGCCGCCAGCATCTCCTCCGCCGACTCGACCTGGAGCGTCGCCACACCGACGTGTCCGGCATAGTGAGCGGTCGTTATCAGCTGGACGGTGGCACCGCGGTCGGCGGCCGCCTCGGCGACGGCATGGCCCATCTTGCCGCTCGAATAGTTGGAGATGAAGCGAACCGGGTCGATCGCCTCCCGGGTGCCGCCCGCGGTGACGACCACCCGCCGGCCGGCCATGTCGTAGCGGGCGCGAATCGCCGCGTCGAGGGCGGCGAAGATCTCGGCCGCCGCCGCCAGGCGGCCAGTTCCGGTATGGCCGCTGGCAAGCCGCCCCGCCTCGGGCGCCACGATCGTGAAGCCGCGCTTGCGAAGCAGGTCAAGGT
>JALZAP010000007.1:19252-20338 GCA_030948245.1 Candidatus Dormiibacterota bacterium
ACGTTTCCCTGCACGGCGGCCTTCGCCCACATCGCGTCGTTCATCGCCGGCGCCACCAGCACCGGGCAGCGCGCGGCCAGAACGGTGGCCGTCACAAGATCGTCGGAGTGGCCGCCGGCCAGCTTGGCGATCAGGTTCGCGGTGGCGGGCGCGACCAGCGCGACCTGGGCCCAGTCCCCCAGCGCGACGTGGGGCTCGGCGACTCCCGAGTTGGCGAAGAGATCGCCCTGGACAGAATGCCCGGTCAGGCCCATGAAGGTCGCGGCACCGACGAAGCGGCCGGCGGACGCGGTCATCGCCACCTTGACGTCGCAGCCCGCCTGGATCAGCTGGGAGACGAGGTCGGCGACCTTGTAGGCCGCGATCCCGCCGGAGACGAGCACCGCCACCCGCCGGCCGCGCATCGCGGCCGGCACCTCGGCCGGGTCAATGGGCACGCGCGTTACTCACTCGAATCGGCGTCCCGCCGCCGCTTCCGTTCCATCCGGATGATCTCCATCACGTCGTTGGCCGCGACCTGGGCGTCCTCGTTGGTCACAACGTAGTCGTAATACTGGGCAAAGGACATCTCCCAGCGGGCCAGCCGCTGCCGCTCCTCGATCTCCTTCTCGGAGTCTGAGCCCCTCTCCTCGCGGCGCTTGAGCAGCTCCTCCATCGATGGCGGAGCGATGAAGATGAAGACACCATCGGGGCGCTTCTCGCGCACCTGCTCGGCGCCCCGCACCTCGATCTTGAGAATCACGTCGAGTCCCTGCCGCTGGAGCTTCTCGACCCGGGTTCTCGAGGTCCCGTAGTGGTAGCCGTTGTACGCGGCCCACTCGAGCAGCTCGCCCCGCCCGACCAGATCCTCGAACATCGGCTTGGTCACGAAGCTGTAGTGCACGCCGTCGACCTCGTAGTCGCGCTTCGGTCGAGTCGTGAAAGAGATCGAGTAGCGGAGATTCGGGTCCATCTTCAGGAGGCGCTCGATGATGGTGTCCTTCCCCACCCCACTCGGCCCCGAGATGACGATCAGGAGGCCGGTCATCGATGCTCCTCGAGGAAGGTCTCGAAGTCCGCCGGCGGGGGCGATTCGAAGCTCATCGC
>JALZAP010000008.1:0-1501 GCA_030948245.1 Candidatus Dormiibacterota bacterium
GGAAGACGCGAGCAGGATCGAGGCGGTGGCCAGCGCGGCGACCCGTGTCAAGGCGCGGCTAGCCTAACCGGTACAGGATTTCCGGTCGAACTCCTCCGCGGCGGCCTAGGGGGTCGGCACCACCCGAGGCAGGAGGCCCTCTGCCTTGAGCTCCTCCCAGAGCTGAGGCGGGATCGGCGTGGCGAAGCCGCGCACATTCTCCTCGACCTGGGCTGCCGAGCGGCTTCCGATGAGCACCGTGGGCACGGCCGCGTGGGCGATCGGAAACTGGACCGCGGCCGTCTTCAGCGGAACTCCGTGGCGGGCGCAGACGGCGGCGATCCGTTTGGCCTTCTCGATGAGCTCCGGTGGCGCTTGCCGGTAGTTGAAGCGCGAGCTCGGCTTGGGATCCGCGAGCACCCCGCTGTTGAAAACCCCACCGGCAATGACGGCGATGCCGCGCTCGGCCGCCAGCGGCATCAGCTCGGCGAAGGCGGATTGGTCGAGCAGCGTGTAGCGGCCGGCAAGCAGGAAGCAGTCGAAGTCCGCCTCGCGGGCGAAACGGCTCAGCATCTGCCACTGGTTCATGCCTGCCCCGACGGCGCCGATGACGCCCTCCGAGCGGAGCCTGTCGAGCGCCCGGTAAGAGCCGTTCAGCGCTTCCTCGTAGTGGTCGTCCGGGTCGTGGATGTGGAGGACGTCCACCCGATCGACGCCGAGGCGCTGGAGGCTCTCCTCCACCGAGCGGAGGGTCGCGTCATAGCTGAAGTCGAAGACCGGGTTGACGGGTGGCGTGTCGACGAAGGACTGGCCCGGCTCGGGAAGGGCGTCTGCCCGCAGCAGGCGGCCGACCTTGGTGGCGAGGACATAGGAATCCCGCGGGATTCCTCGCAGGAAGCGGCCGACCCTCGCCTCCGAAAGCCCATGGCCGTAGAGCGGCGCGGTGTCGAAGAAGCGGATGCCGCTATTCCAGGCGACCTCGAGCGCAGCCAGCGCCTCGTCATCCGTGACCGCCTCGAAGAGGTTGCCGATCGGCGCGGTCCCGAAGCTCAGCGCGGTGATCTGGAGGCCGGTGCGCCCCAGTCGCGCGGTCGCGGCCGGGTTCACGGTTCAGGCCTCGGTCGCGGCAGCGATCTCGGGCCAGTCCGCGCCGGCTTCGAGGTGGGCCGCCAACCAGGCCTCCCCGTTGGCGACGTGCGCCGCCGCCATCGCGTGGGCCAGTGAGGGGTCGCGGTGACGGATCGCGTCGTAGATCCGGCGGTGATCGGACCGAGTCCCTTCGAGGGCGCCGGCCTCGTCCCGGCCCCGCCAGATCCGGGTTCGCAGGGTTCGCGTCGAGAGGCTTTCGAGGAGCGAGGCGAGGACCGAGTTGCCGGCCGCCCGGGCGATCACCGAGTGGAACGCCATGTCGGCGTCCACCAGGTCTTCGACCGACTCCGCCGCGACCATCCGATCGAGCTCCCGGCCAAGCGCGGCGATGCCGGCCTCGTCGATCCGGGCCGCCGCCAGGGAGGCGGCGGAC
>JALZAP010000008.1:1511-20278 GCA_030948245.1 Candidatus Dormiibacterota bacterium
ACGGCTCCAGCATCCGCCGGACGGCGTACAGCTCGAGCACGATGTGGTTGCGCATGAGGTCGGTCGCGAAGCGGGTCGACTCGAGGAGGAGATCGGCCTCAAGGCTCGACACGTAGGTCCCGTCTCCCTGCCGCACCTCGAGCACCCGGACCATGGAGAGAGCCCGGACAGCCTCCCGCAGTGAGTTCCGGGAGAGGCCGAGACGCGCCGCCAGCTCGGCCTCCGGCGGCAGCCGGTCGCCGGGTCCCCACTGGCCGGAGACGATCAGCGCTCGGATCTTGTCGATGGCGTCGTCGGTGACGCTGAGGGAGCGCCGGGGATCGCGTTCCGCACGGCGGCCGCCGGTGGCCTTCATGTCGTTATCGAATTGTGCGGCCTGATGACGGCGTAGTGCCAAGAAATCGGATGATAGCGCCTCCTCAGGCGGGAATTTGCGGCCCCGCGGCGCCGTCCGGTTGACAAACATAGGATGTTTCGCCAATCATCTCAGCAAATGCCCACCCGGATCGCAAGGGTCCTGACGCACGACATCCGGTTTCCGACCTCGCGGTCCCTCGACGGCTCTGACGCGATGAACCCCGACCCCGACTACTCGGCCGCCTACGTGATCCTGGAGACCGACCGCCCGGACGGCATGGCGGGCCACGGCCTCACCTTCACCCTCGGCCGCGGCAATGAGGTCTGCGTGGCGGCGATCGAGGCTTTGGCGCCGCACGTCGCCGGCCGGACGATCGAGGAGATCGCCGCCGACATGGCCGGCTTCTGGCGCTCGCTGGTGGGCGACAGCCAGGTGCGCTGGCTGGGACCCGAGAAGGGGGTCGTCCACCTGGCCACCGCCGCGCTCGTCAATGCCGTCTGGGACCTCTACGCCAAGGTGGAGGCCAAGCCGCTCTGGAAGCTGCTCGTCGACATGACGCCCGAGCAGCTCGCCGCCTGCATCGACTTCCGCTACATCGAGGACGCGCTCACGCCGGCCCAGGCGCTGGATCTCCTCCATCTCAGCGCCGGGACCCGCGCGCAGCGCGAAGCGGAGATGCTGCGCGACGGCTTTCCCGCCTACACGACCTCGGCCGGCTGGATGGGCTATCCCGACGAGAAGATCGCGGCCCTCGCCCGCGAAGCCGTCGCCGCGGGATTCGACCACCTCAAATTGAAGGTCGGCGCCAACCCGGTGGACGACCTGCGACGAGGCCGGGCGCTCCGGGCGGCGATCGGGCCGGACCGCCGCCTGATGATCGACGCTAACCAGGTCTGGGGGGTCGACGAGGCGAGCCAGCGGACGCTCGCGCTGGCCGAGATCCAGCCCTGGTGGATCGAGGAGCCGACGAGTCCCGACGACATCCTCGGCCACCGCCGGATCCGGGAAGGCGTGGCCCCGATCGGCGTCGCCACCGGCGAGCACGTCCAGAACCGGGTGATCTTCAAGCAGCTGCTGCAGCTCGAGGCAATCGACTTCTGCCAGGTCGACAGCTGCCGGCTGGGCGGCGTGAACGAGGTGCTGGCGGTTCTCCTGCTGGCGGCCAAGTTCGGCGTGCCGGTCTGCCCGCACGCCGGCGGGGTGGGACTCTGCGAGTACGTCCAGCACCTCGCGATCTTCGACTACATCGCCGTCAGCTCCTCGCTCGAGAACCGCGTCTGCGAGTTCGTCGATCACCTCCACGAGCACTTCGTGCATCCCGTGGAGGTCGTCCGCGGCCGTTACCGAGCACCCCTCGCGCCCGGCTACAGCGCCGAGATGCATCCCGAATCACTGGCGGCTTATGCGTTCCCCCAGGGCGGTGCCTGGCAAAAGGAGGTGGCTGCCGTTTGAGCGTCTCGACTGGAAAGCCAAGCGCGACTGATCGGCTACCAATATCCACAAGAGGAGGTTTTCATTGTTGAGAGGAACTTCGAACGTCCGGCTCCGAGCCCTCGCGGGGCTGGCGGCGTTGGCGATGCTCGCCGCCGCCTGCGGGAGTGGAGGCACCTCGGGCGGAACCAGCTCATCGATCAAGATCGGCGTTGTGCTCACGTACAACTTCCCGGGCTTCTGGGGCAACTACCTGAAGTACGAGGACACCTACAAGAGCCAGCTCGGAGTCACCCTGGTCGGCCCCAAGGTCGCCAACGTCGAGGCGAAGGGCAATGAGGCCGCCCAGCAGATAACCGATGTGAAGTCACTGATCTCGCAGGGCGTCCAGGCACTCATCGTGAACCCGGCCGACAGCGCAGCGATCGCTCCGGCGCTCGACTACGCGAAGAGCAAGAACATCCCCGTCGTGACGGTCGACGTCGCGCCCAGCGCCGGCAACGTCTACATGATCGTGCGCGCGGACAACACGGCCTACGGCACCAAGTCCTGCGACTACATCGCTTCGAAGGCCGGCGGCGCCGGGACGATCGCGATGATCGAGGGTGATCTGACCTCGCTCAACGCCCGTGACAGGGCGGCCGGCTGCAACAACGTGATCTCGCAGAAGTACCCGAACCTCAAGGTCAAGGCGTACGAGACCAAGGACTGGGGCACCGACCCGGCGGTCCAGAACGCGACCACCGCCCTGACCGCAATCAGCGACCTGAAGGGGATCTACGTTCACTGGAGCGTTCCCGAGGATGGGATCATCGCGGCCGAGAAGTCGAAGAACAAGTGGGCCGACGTTGGCCAGCCCAACCACGTCCCGCTGGTCGGCAACGACGGCTCACCGCACGAATGCGACCTGATCCGCCAGAACCAGCTCGACGCGACCATCGACCAGCCGGCCGACAAGTACGCCTACTACGCCATCTACTACGCGAAGCAGGCGGCGAGCGGGACCAAGTACAGCGAAGGCCAGGCGACCGACCACAACAGCAAGATCGTGAACGTGGCCGGCAACCTCGAGGACGCGCTCGCGGCGCCCCTCGTCACCGCCGCCGGCGATGCGGGATCGACCAAGGTCGACGACACCAGCCTCTGGTGCAACAACAAATAGCGGCCCGAATCGAACACCCTTCCCTCTCATGGAAATGAGCTCGTCGGGGGGGCAGGTCACCGTCGGCCTGTCCCCCGTCGGCGAGGCCGAGGACGTGTCCAAGACCTTCGGCGAGACGCGTGCCCTCGTCGACGCCTCGCTCGCCGTGCTGCCCGGCGAGTGCCACGGCCTGGTCGGACGCAACGGTGCCGGCAAGTCCACCCTGGTCGCCCTCCTGACCGGGCTGGCACGTCCCGACCGGGGAGCGATCCGACTCGACGGCAGGCCCGCGCCGGGTCTCGCCGACCGCGGCGCCTGGCTGGAGAAGGTCGCCTGCGTCTACCAGAGGTCGATGGTCGTGCCGACGCTGACGGTGGCCGAGAACGTCTTCCTAAACCGGCCGACCGGGCCGGCCGGCAGGCCGCTGGTGAACTGGAAGGAGATGCGCCGGCGGGCCCGCGAGGTGGTTCTCGAGTGGGGCTTCGACCTCGATGTCGACCGGGAAGCGGGCGGGTTGACGGTCGAGCAGCGGCAGGTGGTGGAGATCGCCCGGGCACTCTCCATCGGCGCCCGCTTCCTGATCCTCGACGAGCCCACGGCGGCTCTCGAGAAGACTGCCGTCGAGCGCCTCTTCGAGCGGGTCAGGCGCCTCCGCGAGGGCGGCGTTGGCGTCCTCTACATCTCGCACCACCTGGAGGAGATCTACGAGATCTGCGATCGCGTCAGCGTGCTCCGGGACGGCGAGCTGGTGCTCAGGGGTGAGGTTTCCGAGATCAGCCAGGAGAACCTGGTTGCCGCCATGATCGGCAGCGCGCCACCGCGCCACGCAAGCGAGATCGAGGCCGTCGAGAACAGGGGTGAGCTGGGGGCGGTCAAGCTCGAGGTGGCCGACCTCGTCGTCGCCTCGCGGGGCGGCCCTGTCGGGGGCGTCGGATTCACCGTGCGTGCCGGCGAATGCCTGGGTCTGGTCGGTCTCGACGGGTCCGGCAGCGCGACGGTCGCGGACGTCGTGGTGGGGCTGATCAAGCCGGCGTCCGGTGCGGTCCTGGTCCACGGCGAGGCGGTCCGCTCCGGCAGGGTCGACGCCGTCCTCCAGCGCGGCGTGGGCTACGTGCCCCAGGACCGGCACGCCCGCGGCTTCGCGCCGCAGCTCGGCGTCGGCGAGAACCTCACCCTGGCGATCCTCGACCGGGTAGCCCCGGGCTGGCTCGGAATCGTCTCCTTCGCGGACCGCGACCGGGTCGCGCGGGTCCAGGTCGAGAAGCTCCAGATCGTCGCCGGCAGTCTCGAGCAGCCCGTTTCGAGCCTCAGCGGCGGCAATCAACAGAAGGTGGTCGTCGGTCGGGCGCTCGCCCAGGACCCCTCGGTGATGGTGGTCGTGAATCCCACCGTCGGCGTCGACGTCGCCTCCAAGGAAGCGCTCCTCGACGCCCTCGGCGAAGCCCGCGACAGGGGCGTTGCGGTGCTCCTCGTATCGGACGACTTCGAGGACCTGCGGATCTGCACCAGACTTCTCGTCATGGTTCGGGGAGTGATCGCGCGCGAGTTCGCCCAGCCGCCCTGGGAGCGCCAGGAGCTGATCGGCGCAGTCGAGGGGCTCGACTCGTCAGCGGCGGAAACGGCGGGCGATGGCTGAGACGGCAACCGAAACACCGGTCAAGCCGAGCCTGGCGGCTCCACCGCCGCGCGACCTGCGTCGCGTCGTACTGAACTGGTTCCGGGAGCTGACGCTGGTCCCGGTGATAGTCCTGCTGATGATCGGCGGGGCGTTCGTCAACCCGGTCTTCTTCACCTCCTCCAACCTCATCGACGTCGCCCAGGGCGGCGCGGCGCTGGGCCTGGTGGTGGTGGCCGAGTCGCTGATCCTGCTCACCGGCAAGTTCGACATCTCGCTCCAGGGCACCTTCGGGCTTGCGCCGCTGCTCGGCGCCTGGCTGATCGCGCCCCGGGCGAGCTCGGGTCTGGGCACCGAATGGAGCCCCTGGATCGGCCTCCTCGTGGTGCTCCTGGTCGGCGTCGCGGTCGGGGTGTTCAACGGCTTCCTGGTCATCAAGGCCAACTTCAACGCCTTCATCTTCACCCTCGCCGTGAGCATCCTCCTGACCGGGCTCCAGCTCGGGTGGCTGGGCGGCCAGACCGTGTATCACCTGCCGGCTGCCTACATCTACCTGGGCGCCGACAACTGGTTCGGGGTACCGGTGGCGATCTGGGTTACCGGCATCGTCTTCCTGCTGGCCGGGCTCTTCCTCCGCTACCACCGCGCCGGCCGCGCGATGTACGCGATCGGCGGCAACCTCGAGGCGGCGAGGGCCGCCGGCATCAAGGTCGACCGGATCAGGATCGGCGTCTTCGTGGCCGCCAGCGTCCTCGCCGCCATCGCCGGATTGATGCAGGCGGGCCGGGTCACCGCCGTCACCGCCGGGCAGGGCTCAAACCTCATCTTCGGTGTCTTCGCCGCGGCGGTCATCGGCGGCGTCTCGCTCGACGGCGGCCGGGGCCGGATGGCGGGTGCGCTGACCGGAGTGATCCTCCTCGCGCTGGTGACCAACATCCTGACCCTGTCCAACATCAGCTCGACCTGGATCGACGCGGTGGACGGCGCCATCATCCTCATCGCGCTCGGCGTCGCCAAGCTGATCGGCACGGACAGAGCCTGAATGGCGATGCGGCTCGAGGGAAAGGTCTGCCTGATCACAGGCGCCGGGTCCGGCATCGGCAGGAGCAGCGCGCTGCTCTTCGCCAAGGAGGGCGCGAAGGTCGCCGTCGCCGACCGCGACGCCACCTCGGCCGCGGCGACCGTGGCGGAGATAACCGCCGCGGGTGGCGGGGCGGCCGCCTTCACCGTCGACGTGGCGCTGGAGGCCGACTGCGAGGCGCTCGCCGAGGCCGTCGCCGGCCGCTTCGGCCGCATCGACGTGCTCTTCAACAACGCCGGCATCGCGGGGGTTGGAACCGTCCACGAAACGTCGCTCGAGCTGTGGGAGACGGTGATGGCCGTCAACGTCCGGGGCGTGTTCCTGGTCAGCAAGCACGTCCTGCCGCGGATGATCGCGCAGGGATCGGGATCGATAATCAACATGTCGAGCTGCATCGCCGAGATCGGGCTCGCCGACCGCGCCTCCTACGCCGCGTCAAAGGGAGCCGTGCTGGCGCTGAGCCGGCAGATGCAGGCCGACTATGCCCGCCACGGCCTTCGGGTCAACGCGCTCCTGCCGGGCACCATCCACACGCCCTTCGTCGACCGCTACCTGGCCGAGCAATATGCCGATCCCGAGGCCGGCCTCGCCAACATCCGCAAGCGACAGCTGACCGGGGAGCTGGGAACCCCGGAGGAGGTTGCCCAGGCCGCTTTGTTCCTCGCTTCGGACGAGTCGAGTTTGTCCTTGGCTCGGCTCTATTCGTCGACGGCGGAGTTCGCGGGGCAAAGGTCTAAGACGGAATCCGGGCTTCGGGTTCCGGGTTAAATAGCCTCGTGAGCCGCCTCGCCGATCGCTTCGCCGTGGTCATGGTCGCAGTCGCTGCGATGCTCTGGGGAACTGACACCCTCTTCCGGGTGCCGCTCCTTCACCACCTCTCCACCAATGGCCTGGTCCAGGCGACCCAGCTGGTGCTGATGGAGCATGTGATCCTCGCCGTCTGTTCGATCCCGTTGCTGTGGCTTGCTCGCCACCAGATCAGCCGGCTGACCGGCCGCCAGTGGGTCGCGATCGCCGCCATCGGCGTCGGCGCCTCGGGCGTCGCCACGGTCCTCTTCACGCTCTCCTTCAGCTACGGCCATTTCATCGAGACCCTCCTGCTGCAAAAGACGCAGCCGCTGGTCGCGATCCTTCTCGCCAGCCTCTGGCTGCGGGAGCGGCTTGCGCCCGCGGCCTGGGCATTGGTACCGGTGGCCCTGACCGGCGCCTACCTGATCGCGGTCCCCGACCCGCTCCGGCCCCAAAACGCCTGGGCCGACTTCCACGTCGCGGCCGCGCTCTTCGCCCTCGGTGCCTCCGCCCTCTGGGGCGCCGCGACCGTTTTCGGCCGCTACGCCCTCGCGGACGTCAGCTTCACGGCACTGACTGGCCTCCGCTTCACGACCGCGCTACCGGCTCTCGTGGTCCTCCTCTACGTGGAGGCTGGGATAGGGGGCTTCACCGTCTATCGACCGGAGGACGCGCCGCTCTATCTCGGGCTGGCCCTTCTTCCCGGGCTCCTCGCCATGCTGCTCTACTACCGCGGCCTGGCCAGCACGCCGGCCGCGATCGCGACCCTGGCCGAGCTCGCCTTCCCGATCACGGGTGTCCTGGTCAACCTCTTCCTGGTTACGCCCCGGCAGTCGATAACCACCTACCAGGTGGTCGGCATCGTCGTCCTCTGGGGCGCCCTGGCCATCCTCGACCGAATCAACGCGCGCAAGCCGGCGATCCTCCCGATCGGCGCCCGGCCGGCAATTTCAACAGCCGCCTAGCTTGTCCTCTCACCGAGTCGACCCGACACCCGGAGGTCTTTCCAGGAAGTAGGCGGCGACGATCGGGGACAGCGAGCGCGTCGCCATTCAGCCCTGACCCGGGGTGGCCGCCGCCGCCAGCGCCTGCTCGACAACGACCCGCACCATCTTCTTGCGCCAGAAGTGGGTCAGGTCGGTGTTGTCGAGCGGCTTGGCGGGCTTGGCGGCGAGCTCGGCCGCCGCCCTTACCGACTCCGTGTCGAGCCGCTTCCCGGCCAGGAACTGGCCGGCGGCGGGCACCTCGAGCGGGTGCGAGGCGACCGCCGAGAGAGCGATCCGGCAGCTCACCACGATGTCGCCGTCAACCTTCAGGGCGACCGCCGCGCCCGCGATCGGGAAGTCGATCGACCCCCGCCGCCGGAGCTTGACGTAGGCCGTCCTCACACCGGTGTCGATCGGCAGGTTGATTGACGTCAAGACCTCGTGCGGCTGCTTTGCCAGGTACTCGATGCCGTCGTCCCGGTAGAGGGCCGAGGCGGGGATCACCCGGCTGCCGTCGGGGCCGGCCAGCTCGACGGTCGCGCCGAGGACGAGCGCCACCGGCGCCGTGTCCGAGGAGGAAACCGCCCAGCAGCGCGGGCTGCCGGGCGCGACCAGGCAGATGTCGCCGTCCTTCTTCATGCAGTAGCCGATCGACTTCCGCCACTCGAAGGTCTGGTTGTAGTAGTTGCAGCGGGTGTCGACGCAGAGATTGCCGCCCACCGTGCCGGCGTTCCGAAGAGGCGGCGAGGAGACCAGCCCGGCGGCCTCCGCGAAGCCGCGCAGCGCGGACCGCAGCGAGGGATCGGCAGCTGCCTCGGCGAGCGTGACGGTGGCGCCGAGCACGAAGTGGCCGTCAGCGCGCCGTATGCCGGGCAGACGCGGCACCTGGACCAGCACCTCGGGCTCGAACTGCCTCCGTTTCAGGTTGGGAAAGAGGTCCGTCCCGCCTGCGACCAGCATCGCCCGCTCGCCCTCCGCGGCGGCCATCGCGGCAGCCTCCGTGGCGGACGCGGGCCGCAGGTAGCGCAGCCGGGGGAGCCGGAGCATCTCAGTGGGCCTTGGGCGATTCGGGAAACGCTGCTTCCAGCTCGGCGCCGACTCGGAGGTCGTCGCGCGCCGGCGGCTCGACCCTGATCGCATCCGGGTAGGGGATGGCCGGGAAGGACTTCGGGCCGTGGCGGGGCGGGTTGCCCTTCGCCTTCGCGTCGAGCGCGCGGAGCACTTTCTCGGGCGTGATCGGAATCTCGTCGACCCACACCCCCAGGGCGTCGAAGAGGGCCGCATTGACCGCCGGGATGACGGGCAAGAGCGGCCCCTGGCCGGCCTCCTTGGCCCCATGAGGACCCTCCGGGTCGACCGTCTCGACGAGGATCGTCTCGATTGGCGGCGTGTCGAGGAAGGTCGGCGACTTGTAGTCAAGCATCGAGGGCCACTTGTGGAGGCCCTTGCGGAATTCCTGCTCCTCCATCAGCGCCTCGCCGAGGCCCATGTAGACGCCGCCTTCGACCTGCCCGATGACCAGCAGCGGGTTGATCGAGCGGCCGATGTCGTGGGCGATCCAGACCTTGCCGACGGTGAGCAGGCCGGTCCGCGGGTCAGCCTCCACGGCGACCACTGCGGCGCTGTAGGAGTAGGCCGGGCTTGGCCCCACGCCCGAACCCTTGAAGGGACCGCCGATCCGGGGCGGTTTGTAGGAGCCGGTCGTGCTCAGCGCCCCGAACTTAGTGGTGGCGATGACACACGCCTCCTCGAAGCCGAACTCACCGATCCGCCCGCCTCCCACAACGATCTCCTCGAGGTCGATGACCCCCATCTTCTCGGCGACCGCCTCCACGATCAGGCCGCGCATCTTCCGCGCCGCCTCCAGGGCGGCGTTGCCAGCCATGAAGGTGACGCGCGAGGAGTAGGAGCCGAGGTCGACCGGCGTGAGGTCGGTATCCGCCGTCACCAGCCGAATGTCGCGCGGCTCCAGGCCGAACTCCTCGGCGGCGACCTGGGCGAGGACCATGTCTGAACCCTGGCCGATGTCCATCGCGCCGCAGTAGAGAGTGACACCGGTCCGGTCGACCTTGATCTGCACCTCCGAGTGCGGCATGTCGTTCCAGTAGATGGCGGTGCCGGCGCCGCTCATGTAGGAGCTGATCGCAAAGCCCATGCCGTGACCGATTCTCTTTTCCCGCGCGGCGTAGCCGGAGGCTGCGAGCACCTTCTCGGTGCACTCCTCCAAGCCGCAGCTGGTAACCCGCAGCCAGTTGACAGCACGGCTGAACGGCTTCACGTAATTCCGGCGTTTGAGCTGCACGGGGTCGATTCCCAGCTCGTGGGCGATCTTCTCCAGGTGGAGCTCGATCCCGAACCTGCCCTGCGGTGTGCCGTGGCCGCGCTTCGGCCCGCAGGGCGGCTTGTTGGTGTAGACGCGGACGCCCTCGAACTTGTAGGCCGGGATCTCATAGGTGACCGTTTGGAGAGTGCCCGTGTAGAACACGGACGCGGCGCCGTAGGAGCCGTAGGCGCCGCCGTCGAGCGCCGTCCTCAGGTGCATCGCCGTGATTCGGCCGTCGCGCGTCACTCCGGTCCGATACCACATCAATGTCGGGTGGCGGCCCCGGTGTGCGTAGAAGACCTCCTCCCGGGTGAGCGTGCACTTGACCGGCCGGCCCGTGGCCATCGCCAGCTTGGCGACCACGATCTCGTGGGCGAAGGGATCGGTCTTGCCCCCGAAGCCGCCACCGTGGGCGGCGCCGATGACGCGGATGCGGTTCATCGGCAGCTCGAGCACGCGGCTCAGCGCTCGGTGGACGTAGTGGACGACCTGGGTGCTCGACCAGAGAGTCAGGCGATCGTCGACGTAATTGGCGACCGCCGAGTGCTGCTCCATCGGCAGGTGGGTGTTGCCCTGGAAGAAGAAGACGTCCTCGCGGACGTGGTCGGCCGCGGCGAAGCCGGCGTCGAGGTCGCCGAACTCGTAGCTGACCATCCGGTGGATGTTGTCGGCGCGCCGCGAGAAGGACTCCTGGATCGGCTCATCGGCAGCCTCGCGGAGCGCTTCCTCGATCGTCATCACCGGCTCCAGCAGCTGGTACTCGACCTTGATCGCCTCGCATGCCGCTGCGGCGGTCTCCTCGTCGACGGCAGCGACCGCGGCGATCGGGTCGCCCACGTAGCGGACCTTGTGTTCCTCGAGGGCGGCCTCGTCCTGGCTGACCGGGAGGATGCCGAAGCGGATCGGAAGGTCGCGACCGGTGAGCACGGCGACCACCCCGGGCATCCGGCGCGCGGCCGAGGCGTCGACGGAGAGGATCCGGGCGTGCGGTGCCTGGGCGCGGAGCATCTTGCAGTGCAGCATCCGGGGCAGACTGATGTCGTCCGCGTAGACCGCCTGCCCGCGCACCTTCGCCGAGCTGTCGAGCTTGGCAAAGGATCTGCCGATCGCGCCCATCTCTTCTGTCACCGGGGAGCCATTCGGGTGGCCGCCAGCTCGATCGCTTCGAGGATCTTGGCGTAACCGGTGCAGCGGCAGAGGTTGCCGGCGAGGGCTTCCTGGATCTCCGTCCGGCTGGGTGCCGGTCTTGCGTCGAGCAGCGACTTGGCCGCCAGCAGGATCCCTGGCGTGCAATAACCGCATTGGGCCGCCGCGAGCTCGGTGAAAGCCGCCTGCAGTGGATGGTCCGCCGCGCCGTCGGCGAGGCCCTCGATGGTCGTTATCGCGCGCGCCTCGACCTGGAGCGGCAGGACAAGGCAGCTCAGCTGCGGGCTGCCGTCGATCAGGACGGTGCAGGTTCCGCACTCACCCAGCTCGCAGCCGTGCTTGGTCCCCGTCAGGCCGAGGTCCTCGCGCAGGATCTCGAGCAGCGTCTTATGGACCGGCAGAAGGGCCTCGATCTCCTGGCCGTTGATCCGCAGCCGCACGACCGACCTGTGGACTTCGCGATCGAGCCCGCTCGGCACGCCGTTCACGATACTCACCCCGCTCGCTGGGGAAGCCCGACCTGCCGAACCGTTTCAGCCTCGATTCGGGTGCCTCGGGCAGGGACGGACGGCCGTCGTGTTTAATTGGTTATAGCGAGCTGGTAGTAAACGGCCCTGCCGATTTGGCAGGAATGGAAGGTGGCTTGATCTCACTCCGCACGTCTCGTGGTGCCCCACTCCGGCGGCATCTGAACGAGGACACCCTGGATGTCGCGCTGCTTTGCGTGTGTCTGCTGGGGCTCGTTCTGTTCGCCATCCATGGTCCGTATGGCGCGGGTGACATCAAGGTCTACCACCACTACGCGATGAACTTCTGGGCGGGCAAGAACGCCTTCCACGCCCTGCCCGTCGAGTACCCGCCGCTCACGATCGTCGTCTTCAGCCTCTCCGTACTGCCGCCGCTGTGGGACTTCGCCACAGTCTTCGCCTGCTGGATGGCGGGCCTCTTCCTGGCCGGCTACTTCGCCTTTCGCAGGTTCAGCACACGCCACAACGCGACCCTCTACGCGGTCTACCTGCTGCTGGGCGCGACCGGCGCGCTGCTCGGCCGCTACGACCTCTTCCCGGCGCTGCTCACGGTCGCCGCCTTCTGGGCCGCGAATCGCCAGCGCTTCCTGCTCGCCTACCTGTTCCTGGCCGCCGGGGCCCTCCTCAAGCTCTACCCGATCGCGCTGGTGCCGATCCTGATGATCGAGCACCGCCGCTTCCTGGTGCTCCACGGCAGGCCCTGGCGGCTGCCCGTGGCCCAGGGGGCGGCCGCCGTTGGCGCCCTGTTCGCAGCCAGCCTGGCGATCGGCTTCCTGCTCGAAGGCTGGGGGGCGCTTTCGACCTTCTACTACGCCTCCCTGCGCCCGCTCCAGGTGGAATCGCTGGGCGCCACCCTGCTCTGGATGGGGAGCTTTGCCGGCTTCCCGACGATCGTCCAGCACAGCTTCGCCTCCTACAACCTCAAGGGTCCGCTCGACAGCGGGATAATGGCCCTCCTCAGCTTCGCCGGCGTTGCCGGCCTCGGCTGGATCTACTGGCGCAGCTGGCTGGGCCGGCTGGAGTTCGGTCGGGGCCTGCTCGCCGTGATCTGCCTGACCCTCCTGACCAGCAAGGTCTTCAGCCCCCAGTACCTCATCTGGGCGCTCCCCCTGGTGGTCGAGGTGGAGGGCATCGACCTGCTTTGGCTGGTGATCTGCGCCTGCACGACGCTGATCTACCCGGTCCTCTACGTGAACGAGCACATCTTCGGCACTCCTGGCCCGCTGCCCTACTCGGGGACCTTTCTCGGCACCATCGCCATCCGCAATGCGGCGCTCATCGTCGCCGCCGCCCGCGTCATGCTTCCAGGCCAGCGGCTGGCAAACCATCCGGCGGAGGGGCCGGCCCACCAGGAAAGGTCCGCGCTGTCGATCAGCGGCGACTAGCCGGCCTTCTTTTCGACCTCGCCGGCCCGCTCATCGACCAGCCGCTCCAAGCGCTCCACCATCGACGCCATGACGGCGAACGCCTTCTCGACCGGCTCCCGCCGCGTCATGTCGACGCCCGCCAGCCGCAGGGCGTCGAGCGGGAAGAGCGAGCTCCCGGTCTTGATGAAGGCGAGATAGTTCTCGGCCGCTCCCTGCTCGCCCGCCATGACACGCTCGGCCAACCAGTTCGCCCCCGCGATCCCGGTCGCGTACTGGTAGACGTAGAAATTGCTGTAGAGGTGGGTGTGGAACTGGGCCCACGTGCTTCCGATGCGGTCGCGGTCGCCCTCTCGCAATTCGACCTCGTCGCCGTAGACCTCGATCATCAGGTCGGCCATCAGCACGTTCATCGCGTCGGCGTTCAATGCCTCTCCCCGCTCCACGCGCTCGTGCACCTCGAGCTCGAAGCGTGCCAGCGACGGCATCACGAAAAAGTAGCGGTGGAAGTTCGCCATCGCCTCCTCGATGACCGAGATCTGGAACTCGGGGTCGGGGTTGGTCGCGAGGAGGTGCGCCCGGACCAGGGCCTGGTGGAAGTTCGACGCGACCTCCGCCACGAACAGGCCGTAACGTGCGTAGACGATCGGCTGCGTCGCATTGGAGTAGTAGCTGTGCATCGAATGGCCGATCTCGTGGGCGAGCGTCGACATGCTGAAGATGTCGTCGTTGAAGCTCAGGAAGATGAATGGGTTGGTGCCATAACCGGGCAGCGAGAAGGCGCCCATCCGCTTGCCCTTGTTGGGGTAGATGTCGACCCAGCGCTGCTCCAGCACACCGCGCCGCAGCGCCTGGCCGTACTCTGAGCCGAGCGGCGCGACGCCTTCCAGGACCCAGTCCACCGCCTGCCGGTAGGAAACCGGCAGCTGGCCTCGGGTCAGGGTCGCCCGGGTGTCGTATACGTGGAGGCGGTCGAGACCAAGGGCACGGCGCCGGACGGCCCAGTAGCGGTGCCAGGTCGGAATGTGGCGGCGGAAGGTGTCCAGCATGTTGTGGAACACCTCGAGCGGAATGTGGTTGGGACCCAGCGCCGCCTCGAGCGCCGACCCGTAGCGCCGGGCACGGGCGATGAACACGTCGCGTTTGACGCCCGTCGCAATGCAGGCGGCCATCGTGTTCTTGACCGCCAGGTGGGCGTCGGCATAGCTCTCGTAAGCGTTCCTCCGCAGGTCGCGGTCGGTGCTGGCGAGAAGCGCATTGATGGTTCCCTGAGCGACTTCGTTCTGGTCGCCGTCGGATGCCTGCGCGGGTGCGAAGGTGAGGTCCGCGTTCGCCAGCACGCCATGGATCAATGCCGCGGTGCCGAACGGCTCGGCGGCCTGGCTGAGGAGCTCCTCGACCTCGGCGCTGCGGACGTGCTGACTCTTCCGCTCGAGGATCTCGAAGTAGTGCCTGTAGCCGGCCAGGCGGGGCTCGTCCTGGCTCCAGTCGCGGAGCTTCTCGAATCCGATCCCCAGCAGCTCCGGTTCGGCGAAGGAGGTCGCTGCGTCGACCCGGCTGCCCAGGCCCATGCTGCGATCGAGTCGGGCGGATGCAACCTGGTCGGTGCTGTCGACGGCGTAGAACATGTAGGCGTAGACGTACAGGCGACTGAACGCCGCCTCAACCGCTTCTGACGCGGTGAACCAATCGACGAGCGTCGCCGCTCCGTCGGCCAGCCGACCGCGGAACTCGGCCAGGTCGGGAAGGCGCCGCTCCACGGCCCTGTACTCCTCTTCCCACGCAGCGGGGGTCGGAAAGATACTCGCCGCGTCCCAGGTGTGCTCGACCGGGACGTCCTTGCGAGCGGGGATGGAGGTACTTGTCATGCGCAACAACTCTACGGAAGGACGGTCCCCCGCTAGATCCAGCCTCTCCGCCTGAAGAACCAGAACTGGATGGCGGTTGCCATCAGCATCGTGGCGACGCCGATCCAGAACGAGACATAGGGCGGTTCGAGGACCGTCGTCAGGTAGGCGAAGTTCATGCCGTAGAAACCGGTCAGGAAGGTCAGCGGCAGGAACAGGCTGGCGATGACGGTGAGGGTCTTCATGGTCACGTTCAACCGGTTCGAGACGACCGACAGGTAGACGTCCATCGCACCCGTCAACAGGTCGCGGAGAGAGTCCACCGTCTCGTACTGCCGGATGATGTGGTCGTAGACGTCGCGGTAGTAGACCGACATCTCCCGTTGCTCGGGTCCGAGGACGGACGTGATCAGCCGCTGGAAGATATCGCGCTGCGCGCCCAGCAGCTGGCGGAGCCGGGTGATGTCGTGCTTCAGCTGGTAGATCGTCCGCAGCTGTTCCGGGTCCGCCTTCTCGATGATCGTGTCCTCCAGGTCGTCGATGGTGTTGTCGAGCTGGTCGAGGACCGGGAAGTTGGCGTCGACGATCTGGTCGACGACCAGGTAGGTGAGAAAGGCGGGCTCATCCTTGCTGATCTCGGGGTGGGCTTCGATCCGCTTGCGCAGGTCCGTCAGGTGGGGCTGCGGGTCGGAGTGGATCGTCACCAGGTAGTCGTCGGCCAGGTAGAGGAAGTACTCCTCGAAAAGGAGCCCGCCCTCGGGCTTCAGGTTCACCTCGAAGAGGACCATGAAGGAGTAGCCCTTGTACTCGTCGAACTTGGGCCGCTGACCGCCGTGTTTGACGTCCTCGATCGTCAGGGGATGGAACCCGAAGGCCTTGCCGAGAATCTCGTAGTCGTCCTCGTCGGGCGCCTCGATGTCCATCCAGAACCCTTCCTCGTGGCACTTCAGGAGGTGGTCTTTGAGCGTGTGCTCGGTCGGCTCGTGGAAGGCGCCCTTGGTTGTCACCAGCGTTCTCATCGCCGCTGGAATGCTATCCCCTGGCTGCCGGCCGCCACGGATCTGGGAGCATACCTTCGATGGCGGAGGCGGCGGAGGTCGGGGGGTTTTGGGACCGCGCACTGGGCGGCAGGCTCTGGCGACATGGCGACTTCATGCGCTTATGGGTGGGCCAGACGGTAAGCGAGGCGGGCACCCAGGTCAGCCAGCTGGCGGTGCCCACGGTGGCCATCCTCCTCCTCCGCGCGACACCGTTCCAGGTCGGCCTGCTGACGGCGCTGGAATTCCTTCCCTTCCCCGTCCTTGGCCTGGTCGCCGGCGTCTACGCCGACCGCCTCAAGCGGCGCCCGCTGATGATCGTCTCCGACATCGGGCGGATGCTCGCCCTCCTCACCGTTCCGGTCGCGTTCAGCCTGGGCCTGCTGCGGATGGAGCAGCTCTACTTTGTCGCGCTCATCGTCGGCGTCTTCAACGTCTTCTTCGGGATCTCCTACCAGTCTTATCTGCCCGCGCTCATCGACCGCTCCGACCTGGTCGAAGGCAACTCCAAGATCGAGGTCAGCCGCTCCACCGCGCAGCTGGCAGGGCCGGCGATCGCGGGCTTCGCCATCCAGGCCATCGGTGCCGCCCGCGCCATCTACATCGACGCCGCGTCCTTCCTCGTTTCAGCTGTCTCGCTCTGGCTGATCCGCAAGCCGGAGCCCGAGCCGAGCCCCGGCAGCGCAACGGGCCAGACTGGCTTCTGGCATGAGATGTGGGAGGGCATCCAGGTCGTCTTCGGCAACCCGACCCTCTGGAAGATCGCCGGCTGCACCGCGACCTCGAACCTGGGAAGCAACATCGCGTTCGCGGTCGAGCTGATCTTCATGTACCGCTACCTCCACCTGGCGCCTGCCGTCGTCGGCGTCGTCTTCGCGGTCGGCGCCGTCGGGGCTCTGCTCGGTGCGATCGCGACAGGCCCGATCGTCGCGCGGCTCGGCGTCGGCCTCTCGCTGCTCCTCAGCATCCTCTCCGGCGGGCTGCTGATGGCGACGGTGCTGGCCGGCTACACCAATGCCCCCCTATTCCTGAGCGCCCTCTTCTTCGTAGAGTTCCTGCTCGGCGCGCCCTACAACATCACCCAGGTGAGCCTGCGGCAGGCGATCACCCCGGACCGCGTGCAGGGCCGGATGAACGCGACCATGCGGACCATCGTGTGGGGAACGATCCCGATCGGCTCGCTGCTCGGCGGCATCCTCGCGACTGCGATCGGAGTCGTGCCTACGATCGTCCTCGGCGGCTTCATCTCGCTGCTGGCGGCGGGCTGGATCCTGGCCGGGCCGATCCGGATCAGGGTCCAGCCGGAGCCCGTCGGGTAAGTGACCTCTCTGGCAACCGGCGCCCTGCGGGTCGCAGCGGGCATTGGGACGACGTGGTTACCGGACACGCCACTAGACGGCCCCCCAAACCGGGAGGTCGAGCGCCTGCCGGATCGTCGCCAGGTGGCCGGACACGTGACGCTGGCCGAGCAGCGCGAAGGCGGCGACGGTCATGTCCCGGCCGGCGCCGCGATGGAACGCCTTCCGCGCCAGCTCCTCGTCGCTGAGCTCGGCGATCCGGCTGCAGAGCCGGTCTCCGTTCTCGATGAGGAGCTGGATCGTCTCTTTCCGGGCGACGTCGTGGTACGTGGCAGCGTGCTCGGCGTTCTCGGCGTTGATCTCGTCGAGCGTGATCGTGACCTCGTCACCGGTGAGGGCGTTCTGCAGCCAGGCCTCGGTGTTGACGTGACCGTGCCCGACGTGGTGTGCGATCACCGCGACGGTGCGGTTGTCGCCTTCGTCGTTGCACTCGGTCCGCCACTGCTCCTCCGAGCAGCCGCGAACGAGCTGGATCAGCTCGAGGTTGACCGCCTCGATCGCGCCGGCAAGCTCGCGCGCCTGCTGCGAGGCCACGCGATCACTCTACGGCGCAGCCACCCCCATTAGCTCCCGGGCCCGTCCCGCGAGCGCCGGCGGCGACCGAGGTAGAGAAGGATCGCAGTGACCAGGACCAGGCCCGCCACAAAGGGGAGGTAGCTGAGGAGGCCCGCCTCTCTTGCCGCGCCGAGCTTGCCCTGGGGCAGCCGCTGCGGCGAGGGCGTCGGGTTGTCGGCGACCAGCAGCAGGTGGCCTTCGCCATGCGCGCCGGCCGTCGCCTGCCCGAGGTGGCGGACAGGCGCACAGCTCCCATCGGCGGGACAGTGGACGACGATCGTGTCGCCGCCGCCCTCGGTGGCGACCAGCAGGTCGCCCTCGCTGACACCCTCGGACTGGAGAGCCGAGGATCTGAGCCGGAGCAGGGTGTCGGTTCCCGGGTGGGGGTTGTTGGCCGTCGCGCGGTCGGCGAGGTAGGCGGCACCGCCTCTGAAGAAGCCGAAGGGGACGAAGCCCGCCGACTCGACACCGATGTCGCCGCCGACCGGCAGGCCGCTCGCGGCCAGCACCCGGACGGTGCCCTCCGGTGTCACGGCGAAGATGTTGCCGGAATACTCGTCCGGCACAACCAGGTCGCCGCTGTAGGAGCCGAAACCGGGCGGCGCGACCTCCATGCCGCCCTCCATCCGGGGGGCGGAGGTCGTGATCACCGATACCTTGCCGTTGCAGTCGATCGCGTCGACGACGGTCTGCCCCGCGTGTGGCCCGATCACCAGCAGGCGGTTTCCGAAGCGTCCGAAGCGGTCGAAGGCGATGCCGCTCAGGGTGTCGACACCGCCGACGGTGGCGAAGGTGCTGGATCCGCCGCCGACCATGTCGACCCGGAGCACGGCCGGAGGCGAAGCGGTGCGGAGGACGTACACGGCCGGGGTTGGAAACGAGCAGCCCATCTCGCTGCTACCCAGTCCCTGGGAGAAGTCGATGTAGTCCTCGGCTCCCCCCGCCGGCGCCGTGAGGGCAACGTGCGCGGGAGACAGCTCCGCGGTGGCGGGTTTCAGCAGGAAGAGGCCGTTCGCGGTCGCGACCAACAAGCTGCCGTCGGGCAGGGGTCCGGCAACGTCGAAGACGCCCGGCAGGTGCTGCCACCGCTCCCAGACAAGGTTGCCATTCGCAGCCGCGAGCAAGGGCTGGAGCAGCAGGAAGGCCGCGAGCAAGGCGGCGCCGATCCGGTGGATCGGATCAGTCTAGGACGCACTCCGGCCGGCCCGG
>JALZAP010000103.1 GCA_030948245.1 Candidatus Dormiibacterota bacterium
GCGGTCCAGGCCGGGCTGGAATGGATGATCTCCGACGAGGACGTCCTGGCGCGCTCGCTGGAGGGCGGGCTGGCGCGCGACGGCGAGGGCCGCATAATGTCGCACGAATCTCTCTACGAGCCCTATCGGATCGAGCGGGAGGGGCGCGAGGTGGCGATGGTCTTCCGCGACAAGATCCTCAGCAACCTGGTCGGCTTCGACTACTACCGGATGTCCGCCCAGGATGCGGTCACCGACTTCATGGGCCGCCTGCGGCGGATCCAGGAGCAGCAGGGGGACCGCGAGTTCCTGGTCACCGTCGCGCTCGACGGCGAGAACGCGTGGGAGTTCTATCCCCGCGACGGCCACGACTTCCTGAACGCCCTCTACACCGAGCTCGACGCCAGCGCCGACGTCATCTCCACGACGGTGGCAGACTTCCTCAAGCAGTCGCCCGGCCGCCGCCCACTACACCGCCTCTTCACCGGCAGCTGGATCAATGGCAGCCTCGACACCTGGATCGGCGACCCCGAGCACACAGTGGCCTGGGACCTCCTCGCCGAAACCCGCGACTGGCTCGACGAGTTCGCCCGCAACCACCCCAACAAGAACGAGCAGCTGGCCGGCGCGTGGCGAGAGATCCTGATCTGCGAAGGCAGCGACTGGTTCTGGTGGTTCTCCCGCCGCCACGACTCCGGCATGGACGTGATGTGGGACAACCAGTACCGGCTCCACCTCCGCAACGTCTACAAGCTGCTCGAGGCAAAGCCGCCCAGCCGCCTGTTCGAGCCGATCATCGTCAAGGAGGGCTCTGTCAACGTCCAGCGGCCGGCCACCGAGTTCACGCCCCACGGCGTCGACGACGCGGCCTGGATGCAGGCTGGCAGGTTCGAGGTCTCGAGCGGCTTCGGAGCCCTCCACCGGCCGAGCGGGCTCGCCTCCCGGATCTACTACGGGTCCGACCAGGAGTCCCTCCACATCAAGGTCGAGAGCTCGCGCAGCCACGCCGAGCTCGCCGAGATGGGCATCGCCTACTGGATCTACCTTTCCGGCGCCCCGCTCACCGACGAGGAGAAGGGCCAGCCGGCAACCAAGCTGCGGCTGCCCGAGGTTTCCGCCGCCGACCTCGGCTTCGAGCCGGGCTTCGCGGCCGAGGTGCGCTTCGAGCCGCAGGTAGCGTCGGTCTCGGTCTACCGGATCGGCGGCTGGCGCCGCCACGGCGACCCCGTATTCCACGCCAGGGTCCCGGCCGCGTCGGCCCTGGCGATCTCGATCCCCTTCGCCGTCCTCGACAAGGGCGCCGGCGAGCCGCTGGAGCTGAGCCTGGCGGTCAGCCGCGCCGGCGCCGAGCTGGAGAGGGTGCCCCCCAGCGGCTCGCTCGGTCTCCGGGTACCGGGGCCGCTGGTTCTCGGTTCCGACCCGTCCCGGGAGCCGCTCCGGATCCTCCTCGCCTCGGCCGAGGTGACCCCCTTCGCGAAGACGGGTGGACTTGCCGACGTCGCCGCGGCACTGCCCAAGGAGCTCCGCCGGCTGGGCCAGGACGTCCGGCTCGTGATGCCCCGCTACCGGCAGATCAACCCCGACATCCACAACCTGCGGCCGGTGGTCCAGGCGCTCGAGGTCCCACTCGGTTCGCAGACCATCCCCTGCACCATCCTCGAGGGACGGCTGGGCGAGGTGCCGCTCTACTTCATCGACTGCCCGCAGCTCTACGACCGCGACGGCGTCTATGGCTTCGGCGATGACGACGCCCGCTTCATCTACTTCAACCGGGCGCTGCTCGAGATGCTTCGGCCGCTCGGCTTCATGCCCGACGTGATCCACGTCAACGACTGGCACACCTCGCTGGTCCCGAACCTTCTCGACATGCTCTATCCGCAGGACCCGGAGATGTCGAAGATCGCGACCGTCCTGACCATCCACAACCTCGCTTTCCAGGGCGTGTTCGGCTCCGGCGCCCTCCACCTCGCCGGGCTCGAACCCTGGGGTCTGCTCAAGGTCGGCCTCCCGCACCTGGACGATGTCGTCAACCTGCTCGGCCGCGGCATCCACTTCGCCGACATCGTCAACACGGTGAGCGAGCGCTACGCCCAGGAGATCCAGGAGCCCGACTACGGCGAGGGCATGGACGCCCTCCTCCGCCGGAACTCGCACAAGCTGCACGGCATCGTCAACGGCATCGATATCGAGCTCTTCGATCCAGCCACCGACCCCGCCGTTCCGCATCATTACTCCGCCGCCGAGCCCACCGGCAAGCGCCTCAACAAAGAAGCGCTGCGCGCCGTCCTCGGGCTGGCCGACAGCCCCGTGCCGATCGTCGCCCTCATCTCCCGCCTCTACGACCAGAAGGGCATCGACCTGGTCGAGCAGGCGCTACCGGCGCTGATCGCCCAGGGCATCCAGTTCGTCGTACTGGGAGCGGGGGAGAGGCGCTACGAGGACTTCCTCCGCCACCAGGCCGAGCAGAACCCGCTTCAGGTCTCGGCCTCGATCGGCTTCGACCATCACCTCGCGCAGCTGATCTACGCCGGCGCCGACATGGTGCTGATGGCATCGCGCTTCGAGCCCTGCGGTCTGGGCCAGCTGATCGGGATGCGCTACGGCACGATCCCCGTCGTGCGGGCGACCGGCGGGCTCGTCGACACCGTCCACGACTACGACCCCATCCGGGAAGAGGGGAACGGGTTCATGTTCGTCGAGTACGACCCCTGGCAGCTCTTCGCGGCCGTCGTCCGGGGCGTCGAGACCTTCCGCCATCGGGATGACTGGGACCTCCTCGTCCGCCGCGATATGCAGCAGGACGTCAGCTGGGCCCAGTCGGCGCGGCGCTACGTCGAGCTGTACCGCACCGCGATCGTCTCCAACCGCGACCGCCGCGGCGTTCTGCCGGCCGGTTTGGTCTCCTAGCCTCCCCAGTCGGGGAGGAGGCGCAGCTGTTGAACCCGGCGGGCGGCCGGGGCGTAGGCGTCGTCGAAGTAATCGAGGACCATGCGGCCGGCGCTGAACTCGGGCGCCAGACGCCGGATCGACGCTTTCATCATCCTCAGCCAGCGATGCGGCACGCCGTCCTCACCGCGGTCCCAGTAGACGCCGGGAACTTCGCGCTCGAGGAGCCGGTACAGGGCCTCGGCCTCGGCAAGGTCGTCGGTGCCCTGGCGGTCGAGTGTGGCGCCGGAGGGGATCGCCCAACCCACCTCGGGCCGGTACGCCTCGTCCCACCAGCCGTCCAGCCCGCTCAGGTTGAGCACACCGTTGGCAGCGGCTTTCATCCCGCTGGTGCCGCTCGCCTCGAGGAAGCGGCGGGGGTTGTTCAGCCAGATGTCCGCGCCCTGGACGAGGTGCCGGGCGACGTCGATGTCGTAGTCCTCCAGGAAGGTCACCCGCGCTTCGGCGCGGGCCAGCTCGACGATGTCGTGGAGCAGCGCCTTGCCGGGCAGGTCGGCCGGGTGCGCCTTGCCGGAGAAGATGAACTGGATGGGCCGCTTCTGGTTGGTGAGCAGCTTGACCAGCCGCTCCCGGTCGCTCATCAAAAGGGTCGCCCTCTTGTAGGGCGCGAAGCGGCGGCTGAAGGCGATCGTCAGCGCGTCCGGGTCGAGGCCCTCGCCACCCCTGGTATAGGCGTACTCGACGAGCCGGTGGCGGAGCTTGCGATGCACCGCCCAGAGCTGCTCGTCGGGGATCCGGTCGACGCCGGCCCAGCTCACGTCGCCCGGCTTGAGCTCCCACCAGCTGTCGCTGACGAACTGGCGGAGAAGGGCCGCGATGTCATCGGCGACCCAGGTCGGCAGGTGGACTCCATTGGTGACCGAGCCGATCGGGACGTGAGTCTCCTTGATCCCCGGCCAGGCGTCCCGCCAGAGCCGACGGGAGACGGCGCCATGGAGGCGCGACACGCCGACGCTGACGTCGGCGAGGCGGAGCGCGAGGTAGGTGGAGACGAGCTGGCCGCGGGGGTCGCCGGGCTTCTCCCGGCCGAGATCCATGAAGCGCTCGAAGCTCAGCCCGGTCTGGTTCAGGTAGGGCCCGAGCAGGTCCCAGACCAGGCCCGGGTCGAAGAAGTCGCTTCCCGCGGCAATCGGGGTGTGGGTCGTGAAGATGATCCCGGCCCGGGCGACCAGGCGCGCCTCCTCGACGGTCAGCTGGCGTTCGAGGCGCAGCTCGCGGATCCGCTCGATGCCGACCAGTGCCGAGTGCCCCTCGTTCATGTGGAAGACGGTCGCAGCGATCCCCAGCGCTTTCAGCGCACGCATGCCGCCGATCCCGAGCACGATCTCCTGCCGCAGGCGCCTGTCCGCCTCGGGGACGTAGAGGCGATCGGTGATCGTCCGCAGTTGGGCCGGGTTCTCCTCCACGTCGGTATCCAGCAAGAAGAGCGGCACCCGGCCGACCTGGGCTCGCCAGACGCCGATCTGGACGGTGTCGCTGCCGATCGGAGCCTGGACCCGAAGCGGCTTGCCGTCCATCTCGACCTGGCGGATCGGGAGCAGCCCGGACGTGTTCTCGACGTAGACCTCGGCCTGGTTGCCTTCGGGCGTGATCCGCTGCCGGCCGAAGCCCCAGCGGTAGAGAAGGCCGACGCCGACCAGGGGCAGGTTGAGGTCGCTGGCCGCCTTCAGGTGGTCGCCGGCCAGGATGCCAAGGCCGCCCGAGTAGATCGGCAGGGCCTCGACGACCCCGAACTCGAGCGAGAAGTAGCCGATGACGAGTGGCGCCTTGGCGTCGTAGAAGGGCGGAGTGCGCTCGTGGTGCTCCTGGACGGCCGTCCGCGCGACCTCGAGCACGGCGGCGAACTCGGGTTCCCGAGCGGCCGCCTCAACGCCTTCCGGACCCAACTTGGCCAGGAGCGCCATCGGGTTGTGGCGCGTTTCCGCCCACAGCTCGGGGCTCAAGGTTTCGAAAACGCGGCGGATCCGAGGTTCCCAACCCCAGCGGAGGTTGAGGGCGAGGGTCTGGAGTTCGTCGAGCAAGCGAGTCCTAGGATATCGGTGTGAAGGCGGTCGTCATGGCCGGCGGCGAGGGCTCGCGGCTGCGCCCGCTGACCAGCACGCGCCCCAAGCCGCTGGTGCCGGTTGCCGGCAGGCCGATCATGGAGCACATCCTGCTCCTGCTTCGCAGGCACCACATGCGCGAGGTCGTCGCCACCGTGCAGTACCTCGGCGCCAGCATCCGCAACTACTTCGGCGACGGCTCCGACTCGGGTGTCTCGCTCAGCTACTCGGTTGAGGACTCGCCACTGGGGACCGCCGGCTCGGTCCGCCTGGCGGAGGACCAGCTGAAGGACACCTTCCTGGTCATCAGCGGCGACGCGCTGACCGACATCGACCTCACCGCGGCGGTCCGGTTCCACCGCCAGCGCAAGTCGATGGCCACCATCGTCCTGAAGCCGGTTCCCAACCCGCTCGAATACGGTGTCGTGGTGGTGGACGACAACGGCGCCGTCCAGCGCTTCCTCGAGAAGCCCTCCTGGGGCGAGGTATTCAGCGACCTCGCCAACACCGGCATCTACATCCTCGAGCCGGAGGTCTTCAGCTATTTCAAGCCGGGCGAGGTCACCGACTGGTCGGCCGACGTGTTTCCCCAGCTCCTGAAAGAGGGCGAGCCGATCCACGGCTGGGTCGCCGACGGCTATTGGGAGGACGTCGGCAGCCACGCCTCCTACCTGAAGGCGAACTTCGACTGCCTCGAGGGCAAGGTGGCGGTCGACATACCGGGGGTGAGGGCGGGCGATTCGATCTGGATAGCCGAGGACGCCCAGGTCTCACCCGACGCCCGGATCGAGGGCCCGGCGCTGATCGGGTCGGCCTCCCGACTGCTGCCCGGCGTGTGGATCAACGGACCGGCCGTTATCGGTGACGACACGACCATCGATACCGGCACCAAGATCTCCAACTCGATCATCTGGAATCACGTCTACGTCGGCGAGAACTGCCGGCTCCGCGGCTCCGTCGTCTGCCGGGCGGTACGGATCAAGAACTCCAGCCTGCTCGAGGAAGGCAGCGTCATCGGGGACGAGGTCGTTATCGGCGCCGGTTCGACCATCAACGCCAACGTCAAGATCTGGCCGAACAAGGAGATCGAGGCGGGCGCGGTCGTCAACGAGTCGATCATCTGGGCCGGCTCTTGGAAGCGCGGCCTCTTCACGTCCTATGGCCTTACCGGGCTGTCCAACATCGAGTTCACGCCCGAGTTCGCGGCCAAGCTCGGAGCGGTGATCGGCGGGCTCTCGGCGCGCGGATCCACGGTCGCCATCAGCCGCGACTGGTCGCGGGCGGCCCGGATGATCAAGCGGGCCCTGATCGCCGGCCTGCTCAGCTCCGGTTCGAACATCGCCGACCTCTCCGCGATCACGATCCCGAACGCCCGCCAC
>JALZAP010000104.1 GCA_030948245.1 Candidatus Dormiibacterota bacterium
AGCCAGAACAGCGTCAGCGGATAGGAGAGGAGGCCGAGCTGCACGATGTGGTTGCCCGGAAGCGTGAAGAAGGTGATGTTGAGCCCGAAAGCGAAGACCGCCACGAGACCGATCGCCAGCTCGATCGCCAGCTTCACCAGCGGCGGCATCTGGTATCGGTCGTCGTAGGTGAAGATCAGGGTCGTGAACCCGCAGAGGGTGAGCATCCCGACCGTGCGCCAGTCGTTCACCCCGAGGAACCACGCGACCGAGGCCGCAAAGGCGAGGTAGAGAGCCCATCCCCCCAGCCGTGGCGTCGGCGCGAGGTGAATGTGGCGGCCGCCGGGCGTGGCGACGAACCCGAAGCGCCGCGCTGCGTGCATCGCCAGAGGCGTGAGCGCGACTGCAGCCGCGCCTGCCAGCAGGAACGGACCGATCGCCGGCAGGAGGCTAGAGGCGAGCTGGGTCAGGAAGGCGCGGCTGAAGAACGCGTCGAGGAAGATCGCTTGCATCAACCCCGGCTCAGCTGAGCGAGTAGGGGAGCGGGAAGCGCCGCGCGAGGTGGAGGGTCCGCTGCCTTATACGATCGAGGTTGGCACGATCCTCCAAACCGTCGACAAGGTCGGCCACGCAGTCCCCGATCTCCCGCATCTCCTCCGCGCCCATGCCGCGGGTGGTGACGCTGGGCGTCCCGAGGCGGACTCCGCTGGGGTTGAACTTGGAGCCCTCGTCGAAGGGAATCGAGTTGCGATTGACGGTGATCCCGACCGTGTCGGCCACGTCCTGCACGTGGCGGCCCTTGAGTCCAATGGGACGCAGGTCGATGAGCATCAGGTGGTTGTCGGTGCCGCCGCTCACCAGACGTAGACCCCGCTCCTGGAGGCGGTCGGCGAGGACCTTGGCGTTTGCAACCACCTGCGCGGCGTACTCCCGGAAGGAAGGCTTGAGCGCCTCGCCGAAGCACACCGCCTTGGCCGCTATCGCGTGCATCAGGGGGCCCCCCTGACTGCCCGGAAAGACCGCGCTGTCGATCGCCTTGGCGTGCTCCTCGTCGCAGAGGATCATCCCGCCCCATGCCCCCCGCAGCGTTTTCTGGGTGGTGGTGGTGACGATCGGGCTGTGCGGCACCGGGCTGGGGTAGGCGCCCCCCGCTGCAAGACCGGCGAAGTGGGCCATGTCGGTGACCATCGTCGCCCCGACGGTGTCCGCGATCTGGCGCATCCGGGCGAAATCGATAAGCCGCGGGTAGGCGCTGTAGCCGACCATCAGCATCTTCGGGCGAACCTCCTCGGCCCGCTTCTGGACGACGTCGTAGTCGATCAGCTCGGTCTCCCGGTCGACGCCGTAGAAATGCATCTCGTAGAGCTTGCCGCTGAAGTTCGCCGGGCTGCCGTGGGTCAGGTGTCCGCCCTGGTCGAGGTCCATGCCCATGACCCGGTCACCGGGCTGGCAGACGGCAAAGTAGACCGCCATGTTGGCCTGGCTGCCCGCGTGCGGCTGGACGTTGACATGCTCGGCGCCGAACAGCTGCTTGGCGCGTTCGATGGCGAGCAGCTCGATCTCGTCCATCACCTCGCAGCCACCGTAGTAGCGCTTGCCGGGGTAGCCCTCGGCGTACTTGTTGGTCAACAGCGTTCCAAGCGCCTCCAGGATCGGGGCGCTGGCGAGGTTCTCGCTCGGGATGAGCTCGAGCGTGTCGCTCTGGCGTCGGAATTCCTTCCGGATCAGTGCTGCGACCGTGGGGTCTGCCTTCTCCAGCGCGCGCAGGTTGAGGGTCGTCTCGATCACCGGACTAGCCTAGCTCGCCCAGACTCGGCGGGCTGATGAAGTACGCCATCGCCCACCTCAGGTTCCGCTTTGCACGCATTACAGCCCCGCGTGCCGGGCGGAGCCTCAGACGTGTTCGTCGTCCCCGAGCAAATGGGAGCTGATCGCCCCCTCGCGGATCACCGTCATCTCCCTCCCCGGCAGCAGCGCGATGACGGTCGACGGCTCTCCGCCCGGCACCCGGCCGCCGTCCAGGACGCCCGCCAGGCCCGGCAGCCGGGACGCCTCCTCGGCGGTGAGGGCCGGTGGTGCGCCGTGCCTGTTCGCGCTGGTCGTGAGCAGCGGGCCCGCCGCGCGGAGCAGCTCGAGGGCCACGGGGTGGTCGGGGATCCGGACCCCGAGCGTCCCCTCCCCCGCCGGGAGCACCAGTGTCAGCGGTCCCGGCCACCAGCGCTCCATATACCAGCGGGCGCGGGGGTCGACGCTGACGAACGCCTCCGCCTGGACGGCATCGGCAACCATCAGGATCAGCGGCTGCTCCGCCGGCCGGCCCTTGACCTCGTAGACCTTCGCCTCTCCGCCCTGCAGCACGGCGAGGCCATAGACGGTGTCGGTCGGGAAGCCGACAACACCTCCGGCGCGGAGAGCCGCGACCGCCTCGCTCAGATCCACGCTTCCAGCACCCGGTCGTGGCCGCCGAGGTCCTTCAGCAGCTTCGAGCCTGCAAACCCGCCGAGCGCCAGCTCCGCTGTGATCGCCGGGTCGACCTCGAGCAGCGCGATGCCGCCCGGGGCAAGCAATGCCGGCGCCGCCTGGAGCAGACGGTTGACCAGCGCCGAGCCGCCGAAGAGGGCGATCCCCGGCTGCGCGGTCACCTCGGCCGGCAGAACCGCTCCTTCGACCACGTAGGGAAGGTTGGCGAGCAGCGCGTCGTATCGCTCTGCAAGTGGCTCGGCGAGGTCGCCGCAGAGGAAGCGAACGCGGTCTGCGACGCCGAGGCGCTCCGCATTGGCGGCGGCCACCTTCAGCGCACCCTCGCTGCTGTCGGTCGCGTCGACGGTCGCCTCCGGCAGGTAGTGGGCGACCGCGATCGCGATGCAGCCGGAGCCGGTCCCGACGTCCGCGAAGCGGAGCGGACCGCCCCCTCGGAGTCGCCCCCAATCCACCGCGCGCTGGACGAGCACCTCGGTGTCGGGGTTGGGCACCAGCACAGCAGGGGTGACCGTGAAGTCGAGCGCCATGAACTCGCGGTGTCCCGTGAGGTAGGCCACCGGCTGCCCCTGACCACGGCGGGCGGTCAGCTCGCGGTAAGGAGCCAGCTGCGCTTCGTCGAGCGGCCGGTCGAACTGCAGGTAGAGGTCGAGCCGGCGGAGGCCGAGGACGTGGGCCAGGAGGACTTCGGCGTCAAGACGCGGCGACGCCGAGCCGTGCGTCTCCAGGTATCCGGTTGCTCTTTTGAGGACCTCGAGGAGGGTCAAGCCGGCCCGTGGCCGTTCTCTTCGCCACCGCTCAGCTGCGCGGCGCGCTCGGCGCTGATGAGGGCGTCGACGATCTCCTCCAGCTCGCCCTGCATGACGCGGTCGAGCTTGTAGAGGTCGAGGTTGATGCGGTGGTCGGTGACGCGGTTCTCCTTGAAGTTGTAGGTCCGGATCTTCTCCGAGCGGCTGCCGGTCCGGACCATCGTGCGCCGCTGCGCGTCCTGCTCGGCGTGCTGCTCTGCCAGCTTGCGCTCATAGAGCCGCGCCCGGAGCACCTTCATCGCTTTGTCGCGGTTCTTGAGCTGCGACTTCTCGTCCTGGATGGAGACGACCATTCCCGTCGGCAGGTGGGTTATCCGGATCGCCGAGTAGGTCGTATTCACGCTCTGGCCGCCCGGTCCGGTCGACGTCGACGTCTCCACCTTGATGTCCTTCTCGGGCAACTCGATCTCGACCGCGTCCGCCTCAGGCATCACGGCGACTGTCGCCGCCGAGGTATGGAGGCGGCCCTGGGACTCGGTCTTGGGGACTCGCTGGACGCGGTGGACGCCGCCCTCGAACTTGAGCTGCGAGTAGGCGCCCTGGCCCTTGACCTCGAACTCGACCTTGCTGAACCCGCCGATGCCCGACTCCTTGGCGTCGATGACGTCCACCTTCCAGGCTTTCCGGTCAGCGAACTTGGTATACATCTGGAACAGGTCGCGCGCGAACAGCTCGGCCTCGTCACCGCCTTCGGCACCCTGGATTTCAACGATCACGTCGCGGTCGTCGTTGGGGTCCTTGGGGAGCAGGAGGACCTTGAGCCGTTCGTTGAGCTCCTCGATCCGTGCCGCTGTGGACGACTCCTCGGCGCGGAGGTAGTCCTGCATCTCGGGGTCCTTCTCGGCGTGGAGCAGCTCGCGCGCCTCCTGGTGGGCCGTCTCCGCCTCGCGGTACTCGCGGTAGGCTCCGACGATGTCGCGCATCCCGGCCAGCTCGCGGGCCAGCCTCGTCACCTGCTCGTGATCGGCCACCACCTCGGGGCGCGCCAGCTCCTGCTCGAGCTCGGCGTAGTGGCGGGAGATCGACTCCAGCCGGTCGATCAAGCCGCCGCGGCCTCCTCGCCCTCCCGGGCGGCGTTGAAGGCTGCCAGCGCGACCTCCAGCATGTCGTCGCTCGGCTCCCGCGTCGTGAACTTCTGGGTCCCGAGGACGGGCAGCAGAAGCACCCCGACCACCGGGTTGGTGCGATGCCGCGCCATGTAGCGGATCGCCTCGACCGAGACGCCGGCGATCACCGGGATCCCGATCAGCCGGCTGAGAACCAGCTCGGGCCAGTTCGGCTGGAGCAGGGCTACGAACGAGAAGAGGATCACGCTCACCACCAGCACAACCAGCAGGAAGCCCGTACCGCAGCGCGGGTGGAGAAGCGACGCCCGCCGCACGTTGGCCACGTCGAGGGGCCACTCCGACTCGAAGGCGTTGATCGTCTTGTGCTCCGCCCCGTGGTACTGGAAGACGCGCCGGACGTCGGGGATCATCCCGATCAAGATCAGGTAGCCGAGGATCAGGCCCACCCGGATCAGCCCTTCGACGACTGCGAACTGCAGCGAGCTGCTCTTGTGGACCGCGAAGCCGGTTGCCACCAGGGGCAGCACGATGAAGATCAGCAGCCCGAAGACTGCCGACGTCGCCACCGAGATCGAGATCTCCCGCTTGCCGATCTTGACGTCGTTCGCGCCGGCATTGACGTTGACCGACCAGATCAAGGACTTCATCCCGAGGTGGATGGTCTCGCCCATCAGCGCCAGGCCGCGGATGAAGGGCAGACTCCAGAACGGGCTGGTATATATCTTCGCCTTGAGCTCGCCGCGGTCGACGATGATCTCCTTCGTCTTGGGGTCCCGGACGGCGACGGCGTAGTGATGCGGACCGCGCATCATCACGCCTTCGATTACCGCCTGGCCCCCGTAGAAGAATTTCTCCTGGGCGCGCGGAATCGGGGTCTCGGGGACCTCGGGGTCGTCGGCCAGAGGCACCAGGTGCTCTCTAGCGAGCGCCGCTGCTCGCCGCTACCTTCGCCGCCCGCTTGTTGAAGCGTTCGACCTGGCCACCGGTGTCGACGATGCGCTGCTGTCCCGTGAAGAAGGGGTGGCAGGCGGAGCAGATCTCCGTCTTGAGCTCCCTGCGTACCGACCCGGTCGTGAACGTGTTGCCGCAGACGCAGGTGACGACCGCGTCTTCGTAGAAGGTGGGATGGATCTGAGTTCTCATTTCTTTGGTCTCCGGACGGGTGATTCTAGCTTAATGACGAACGGTCAGCCGAGATAGGACAGAAGCTGGTTGTGCGCCTGGTAGCTCGCGAAACCGAGGAAGACGGCCAGCACCAGCCAGGCCGCGCCCATTGCCCACCTCGCCGGCACCGGGACGCCCTGATAGTAGGGGTCGCTGTCGTTGCGGAAGCGGGCGAAAACGGTCGGCAGGCCCAGTAGTACAAACACCAGGATGATCGGGCTGATTCCACCGAACACGATCAGCAGCCCGAGCAGGGCGAGCCCGAAGACCTGGAACCATTTCGAAACCGGGGCCAGGATCCAGCCTCCGTCGAGCATGCCGGCCGGGATCAGGTTGAACAGGTTGATGTAGAAGCCGAGGTAGGCGGCCAGCAGCAGCGGCGTGAAGTGCGTGGTGCCGTAGAGGACGTAAGCCACCGTGGCGCCGACCGTGCCGAGGATCGGGCCAGCGATGCCGATCTGGGCCTGGTGGAGGGCGCTCTGCGGGTGCTCCCGCTGGAAGATCGCGGCGCCAAAGAAGGGGATGAACACCGGAGCGGTCGCCTTCATCCCCTGGCGATTGATCTCGATTACGTGTCCGAACTCGTGGATCAGGATCATCACGACCAGCCCGGCGGCGAACCAGGGACCGAAAAAGATCGCGTAAGCCCCGAAGCTGATGACGAGCGTGATCAGCGTCTTGCCGTAGGGAACGATCAGGAAGGCCCACTTGAAAAGGGCGTACGCCCCCGCGATAAGCGTGGTGAGCCAGCCCAGCACGCCGGTGCGCTGCTGGGGCCGCGCGCCAGGGGGCGGCTGCGGCGCCGTCTCGTAGGCGTAGGACGGGGGCG
>JALZAP010000105.1 GCA_030948245.1 Candidatus Dormiibacterota bacterium
CGACAACACGTCGTCCGGCGTCGACGTGGTCACGGTGGTGGCCGGCGGCCCCGCGGCCAAGGCCGGAATCCAGGCCGGTTGGGTGATCACCGCGATCGGGGGCCACAACGTTTCCGACAGCAGCGCCCTCAGCCAGGCCCTCAGCGCCTACAAGCCCGGCGACAAGGTCGGCGTCGCGCTCCGCCTCCCCGACGGGTCCAGCAAGACCGTCACGGTGACGCTGGGCGAGCGCCCGGTCAACCCTTAAGAAGCCAAGTGAAACAAGGAGATCCGATGGACAAGGCACCCCAGCAGCACGGGCAGGAGGGGCCGATCAGCATCCTTCCCACCTCGAACGTCCCCGGCCCCGGTACGCCGATCGAGCAGGTCCTCTTCGAGGTCAAGCGGCTGATCGTCGGTCAGGACCGGATGCTGGAGCGGATCCTGGTCGGGCTTCTCGCCGGCGGCCACGTCCTCATCGAGGGCGTCCCCGGGATCGCCAAGACGGCCACCGTCAAGGCCCTCGGCACCGTGCTCGGATGCAGCTTCGGCCGTGTTCAGTTCACCCCCGACCTGGTGCCCGCCGACCTCATCGGCACCCGGATCTACAACCCGAAGAGCGCCGAGTTCTCGACCGAGCTCGGGCCTGTTTTCTGCAGCCTGCTGCTCGCGGATGAGATCAACCGGGCACCGGCCAAGGTCCAGTCCGCGCTGCTCGAGATCATGCAGGAGCACCAGGTGACGATCGGCAAGCAGAGCTTCACCACGCCAGAGCCCTTCATGGTCCTTGCCACCCAGAACCCGATCGAGGCGGACGGCACCTACCCGCTGCCGGAGGCGCAACTCGACCGCTTCATGCTCAAGGTGCTGGTCGGCTACCCGTCCCTGGCCGAGGAGATCGTCGTCGTCTCGCGGATCACCGGCAAGCCGATCGAGCTCCGCCAGATCCTCAGCGCCGAGCAGGTGATCGATCTCCAGGCCGCCGCGGCCGCGGTCTACGTCGACCCGGTCGTCCTCGCCTATGCGGCCAAGCTGACGACGTCGACCCGGAAGCCGGCGGAGTCAGGCCTGGCCGAGTTCGCGACCGCGATCGCCTACGGGGCCAGCCCGCGGGCGACCATCCACCTCATCGCCGCTTCCCGCGCCCTAGCCTTGATCCGCGGCCGCCAGTACGTGCTGCCCCAGGATGTCGCCGACCTGGCGCCGGAGGTGATCCGCCACCGCCTCCTCCTGAGCTACGAGGGAATCGCGGCCGGGGTCGACTCGGAGCAGGTGATCGGGGCTCTCCTCGAGCGCAACCAGCCACCCCGGATCGACCTCCGCGACAGGGCCGTCTAGGCACCGCGAAGAGAAGGAATCAAAGAGAAGTGGCCCCCAGGAAGCCGAACATCCGCGACCGCCTCGGCCGCGTTCACTGGCCGGTGCTTGGCTCGCTCGGCGTGCACCCGGCCGGCGACTACCGGTCGCGCGGGCGCGGACCCGGACTGGAGCAGGCCGACGTGCGGGAGTACGTGGCGGGCGACGATCCCCGCCAGATCGACTGGAACCTGTCCGCGCGCTCCGACCGGACCTACGTCCGGGAGGCTCACCCCGACCGCGGCCTCGACGCCTGGCTGATCCTCGACACCAGCCGCTCCCTCGATTGGGGCACGGCGCGCTGCCTCAAGCGTGAGGCGGCCGGGGAGCTGGTGGTTGCGGCCTCGATCCTGCTCGCGCGGCGCGGCAACAGGGTCGGCGCGCTGATCTTCGACAGGGGCCTCCAGCACATAATCCCGCCCTCCACCGGGCGCTCCGCGCGCTCGACCCTGATCGCCGAGGCCTCGCGTGAACGCGGCCCGGGCGAGGACGGCCCGACCGACCTCACCGCGGTGCTGGTCAAGGCCGGCCGAATTATCCGGCGACCGTCGCTGCTGATCGTTGTCAGCGACTTCCTGGCGCCGTCCGGCTGGCAGCAGCCGCTCAAGATCCTCGGCGAGCAGCACGAGCTGGTTGCGGCGGTCATCGGGGATCCCCGCGAGTCAGAGCTGCCCGACGTGGGCCTGCTGACAATGGAGGACCCGGAGACCGGGCGCCAGCTGGAAGTCGACACCGCCAGCCGCAAGCTGCGCGAGCGCTTCAGGAGCGCCGCCGAGGAGCAGCGCCGAGAACTCCTCGCCGACCTCCGCTCGGCGCGGGCGGCGATCTTCGAGCTGAGCACCGCTGAAGACGTGCTGGTCCAGCTGCTCAGGATCTTCCAGCGGGTCGAGACCGGCCGCCGAGGTCACGGTGCGGTGATCGTGAGGTGAGCTTCCTGAACCCGGTCTACCTGCCCTTCCTGCTCGCACTCCCGGTGCTCGCGCTCCTCTACATCGTCGCCCAGCGGCGGCGGAGCAGGTATGCCGTTCGATTCACCAACCTCGACCTGCTCGCTTCGGTGGTAGGCAAGCGGCCGGGCATCCGCCGCCACGTGCCCACCGCACTCTTCCTGCTCGGCCTGGCCGGGATCATCCTGGCCGCGTCCGACCCGGTGCTGAACCTCGAGGTAGCCCGCAACCGCGCCAGCGTGATGCTCGTCATCGACGTCTCCGGCTCGATGGAGGCGACCGACGTTACACCTTCGCGGCTCGACGCTGCGCGCAGCGCCGCCCGCTCGCTGATCAACCAGCTGCCGCCGAGCGCCGAGGTGGGTCTCGTCAGCTTCAACACCAAGGCCACCCTGCAGTCTCCCCTGACGACCAACCGCGACGCTGTCTCCCAAGCCCTTGACAGCCTCAGCCCGGGTGGCGGCACGGCGATCGGCGAAGGGATCACAGCGGCGCTCGACGAGCTCGCCCGGAGCGTCGCTTCGACGCCCGAAGCATCCCGCCCGCCCGCGCTCATCGTCCTCCTCACCGACGGCTCCAACAACGCGGGCATCGACCCCCAGACGGCGGCTGAGAACGCCAAGGCGGCATCGGTCCCGGTCCAGACCATCGGGATCGGCGCGAAGGACAAGCCGACCTTCGTCCATGGCCAGAAGGTCGACGCGGTCGATGAGCCGGCGCTCCAGGCGATCGCCACCACGACCGGGGGCAAGTACTACTACGCGCAGGCCGCGGGACAGCTGAGCAAGATCTACAGCGCGCTCGGGTCGAGCTTCGGCTGGCAGTTCCTGAGAATCGACATCCTGGTCCCGGTGCTCCTGGTCGGGATCTTCGTCCTCCTCATCGCCGGCTTCCTGAGCATGCGCTGGTTCCGCCTCTTCCCCTAGCAAGGCGGACCATGAGCAGGCCCAGCGACGGCGTCGCGATCGCCGACGGCATGGCGCTCGGAGGCGCGACCCGGCTTGTCGTGACGGTCCCCGAGGGCCTGGCAGCCGCTTCGGCGGCGGTCGAGGCGACGCTGCGCAGCGTCGACCTTGCCTACAGCCGTTTCCGTCCCGACAGCGAGCTGAGCGTCGTCAACTCGAACCCGGGCCGGACGCACCAGCTCAGCCCACTGCTGGCGACCGCGATCGCGGCGGCTTTGCGCGCGGCCCGGCTCACCGGCGGCGCCGTCGACCCGACCGTCGGGAGCGCGATGCGCTCGGTCGGCTACGACATCACCTTCACGGAGGTAGCGCCCAGCGGACCTGCGCTGAACCTCGTGGCCAGGCCGATCGCCGGATGGCAGCTGGTCCGCTTCAAGGAGCGGGAGCGGACCGTCCTCCTGCCGGACGGCGTCGAGCTCGACCTCGGCGCCACCGGGAAGGGTCTGGCCGCCGACCTCGCGGCCGTCGCAGCGCTCGCTGCCGCCGGTCCGGGCGCCGGCATCCTGGTCAGCCTGGGTGGCGACATCGCAACCGCCGGCGAGGCACCCGCCGGCGGCTGGGTCGTCCAGGTCGGCGAGGACAGCCGCGCGCCGGTCAGTCCCGAAGCCGAGGCGATCAGCATCGCCTCGGGGGCGCTCGCCACCTCTTCCACGACGGTGCGCCGGTGGGTCCGCGGCGAGGCGGTGCTCCACCACATCCTCGATCCCCGGACCGGTCTCCCGGCCGACGGTCCCTGGCGGACCGCGACCACCGTCGCCGCGAGCTGCGTTGACGCCAATCTCGCGGCGACGGCCGCGATCGTCAAAGGCAGGGAGGCGGAGGCCTGGCTGGCGGGCACCGGCGTTGCCGCCCGCTTGGTCGGCAAGAACGGCACGGTCCTCCGCGTCGGAGGCTGGCCGGAAGCGGCCGGCCGGTGAATCGAGGCGAAGAAGAGGCCCGAGTTAACCCTGCCTTCATGTCCGCCCCCGAGGATCGATCGGCATGAGGAGAAACATCCTGATCGCCAGCGGCGTGCTTGCGGCGCTGGTCGTGCTCGGTCTGGTGGGTGGCTACGTCTACTACTTCACCGGTATTCGCACGGCGCCCAAGCCGCTCGCCCTGAGCACGCCATCCCCGGCGGCACCGGCGGCGACCCTGCCCAGCCCGAGCGGCCTCGCCGGTAGCTGGACGGTGAGCTCAGGCTCGATCGCCCGCTATCGCGTCAACGAGAAATTCGCCGGCCAGACGTCGAATCACGAAGCCGTCGCCGAGACCTCGACCGTCAGCGGCACGCTCGCGGTCGGTGGCTCGCCCGGCGCGCTGCAGGCGACCGCCGCCAGCGTGGTCGTCGACCTCGCGTCGCTCCACAGCGTCGACCAGGTCCTCGGCTATAACGTGAGCAACCGGGACCGCATCGTCAGCCAGTCGCTCTCCGTCCAGCAGTTCCCGCAGGCGACCTTCAAGGCCGACCCGTTCGCCATCCCGGCAGGTCTCGAGTCGGGCCAGACGGTGACCGTCAGCGTCCCGGGGCAGATGACGATTCACGGCGTGACGCGGGCCGTGACGGCCACCATCAAGGTTCAGCCGAACGGCACCTCGTTCCAGGCCGTGGGCACCATCCCAACCGCGATGACGGACTTCGGCGTCTCTCCGCCACAGGTCGGAATCACAGTGGTCCAGCCCCAGGTGACGATCGAGTTCCTCCTCAACCTGGCCCGGTCCGCCTGAGTCGAGGTGGGACGCCCACGTTGGGCCGTGATCGGCAAGCCTGCGGCGGCCTGGGGCGACCGTCAGCAGGCTGCCACCCGGCTTTCCGCAGCCACGCACTGGTTGCTCAGCTTGCCGATCCCGACGACCTCGGACTCCATCAGGTCCCCTGGCTTGAGGAACTCGGGCGGTTGGCGGGCGAAGCCGACGCCCTCCGGCGTCCCGGTCGCGATTAGCATGCCTGGCAGCAGCGTCATCCCGATCGAGAGCCAGCGGATGATCTCGTCGACGGGGTAGATCATGTCGGCGGTGGTTGCATCCTGCTTGATCTCGCCGTTGACCAGCAGCCGCAGGCGGAGCGACTGCGGGTCGGGCACCTCGTCCGCCGTGACGACCCACGGTCCCGAGGGGCACGAACCGTCGAGGCTCTTGCCCTTGAAGAACTGGCCGCCCCAGCCGTTCTGGATGTCGCGCGCGCTGACGTCGTTGATGACCGTGTAGCCGAAGACGTGGCCCAGGGGGTGCGCCGGGTCTCCGACCGGGAGGCGCTGGAGATCGAGGAGGTACGCGTCTCGCTCGAGCTGCTGATGGCCTGGCATGCGGCCCTGAAGCTGACGCCGGAGGGCCTCGCCGACCTCCAGGCAATGCTCGTCGAGATGACGTCACACGTCGAGTCGGGTGACCCGGTCGGCTACTCCGAGCTCAACGCCCGGTTCCACAGCCGGATCTGGCAGCTGGCGGACCTCGGCGTCGCTGAGCGGATGCTGATGAACCTGAAGTCGCAGAGCATCCGCTTCCAGTACCGGACCATCCTCCAGCCGGGGCGGCCGGAGCGGTCCCTGCGGGAGCACGCACGGATCGTCGAGGCGCTCGCCTCACGGGACCCTGATCAGAGCGAGGCAGCGATGCGCGACCACCTGAGCCAGGTCGTCGCGACCTTGAAGGCCGCGATCGCGCGCCAGGCGACGACCTAGTCCAGGTCCGCGTCCTGGAGCGCGCGCCACACGCGGTCCGATGTGAGCGGCATGTCAATGTGGCGCACCCCGAGATGGCTCACCGCGTCGATCACCGCGTTCTGGACCGCCGGAGTAGAGCCGATCGTCCCCGACTCGCCGATGCCCTTGGCCCCAAGCGGGTTGAGCGGACTGGGGGTCACCGTATGGGCGGTGACGATCTCGGGCATCTCGGTGGCCATCGGCGTCGTGTAGTCGAGCAGGCTCGCGGTGAGGGGGTTGCCGTCGGCGTCGTAGACGACCTCTTCGAAGAGGGCCTGGGCGAGGCCCTGGGC
>JALZAP010000106.1 GCA_030948245.1 Candidatus Dormiibacterota bacterium
GCGCCAGGCCACGCCGTAGTCGTTCTCGACCGACTCGAAGCCGCGGGGCGGCACTCGGCGGGGTGGCTCGAAGCGGGGGCCGGGAACCGCCCGACGAGGAAGCGAGCCTAGGCTGGAGAGGCGTTGGCGTAAAGCATCGACAGACACGCTTCCTTGGCTCCTTCGACGTTCTGGAGGGGACCGACGCAGGACGGGCAGCCGGCCGCGCAGGGGCAGTCGGCGACGAGCTCGGCGGCCGAGCGGAGGAGCTCCTCGTGGAGCTGGAACAGCCGGGCCGCGTATCCGACCCCGCCCGGGTAGATCTCGTAGACGGTGACGGTCGGCTTTCCGGTGAAGGGGGAGCGCACCTCGGGGACCGAGCCGAGGTCGCGGGGATCGCACATCAGGCGCAGAGAGGCGACATGGCGGAGGGCGTGGGCCATCCCCTGCAGCCCCGCCTCCATGTCGTCGCGGGTCAGGTCGGACCAGGCGAAGTCGTCGAGGCTCGTCCAATAGGCGGTCGTGTGGAGCGTCTGCTCGGGCAGGCTGATCGGTCCTGAGCCGCTGTTCTCGTGGGTCTGGAAGCGGATCTTCTTGAACATGGTCGCCAGCGACGTGAGCTTCACCTCGCCGTGGGACCGATCGAAATAGTCACCTTCGGGCCCCGCGAAAGCCTCCAGGACACGGATCGAGAGTGAGTTGAGAGCCGTCGTGTAGTAGTCGGCGGCGACCGGCCGGACATACGCCTTCTTCTCGTCCCAGTCGAGCCGGTCGACGTGGTACTGGGCGCCCTCCTGGAGGTAGATCGCCTCCTCGTGGAGGAGGGTCGGTGCGGAGAACTGGTCCATCTCGCCGATGACGTCGGGACGGGGGTTGGAGGTGTCGATGATGACGACGTTGTCCGCCGCCATCCGGCGCAGCGACACCGCCTCCGCCGGGAACGACTCCCGGTTCCAGTACCAGCGGCCCCCCGACTGGCTGGCGACCCCGTCTTCCTGGAACAGGTCGAGCAGCGGCCCGACATCTGACCGTCCGAACAGCTCGCGTTCGGCGAAGGGCAGCTCGAAGAGCGCCGCCTGCAGGTGCCCGGCCTGGACCAGCAGGTTGTCGGCGTCGATGAGGCCCTCCTCCGGACTCGAGGCGAGAAAGTACTCCGGGTGGCGGACGATGAACTGGTCGAGCGGGTTGCTCGAGGCGACGAAGACGGCGACACTGCCGGAACGACGGCCGGCGCGGCCGAACTGCTGCCAGGTGCTGGCGATCGTCCCCGGGTAGCCGACCAGGATCGACGCCTGGAGACTGCCGATATCGACGCCGAGCTCGAGCGCGTTGGTGGAGACGACGCCGACGACCTCGCCGCTGCGCAGGCCGGCTTCGATCTCCCGCCGCCTCAGTGGCAGATAGCCGCCCCGGTAACCGCGCACCCGGCGCTTGGCGTCGAGTGCCGGATGGAGCGAGTGCTGCAGGTAGGAGAGCATCACCTCGACGCTCACCCGGGATCGGCAGAAGGCGATCGTCTGGACCCCCTGGCGGATCCAGGGCGCGGCGATCCGGCAACCCTCGAGCAGGCTCGAGCGGCGGACGCCGAGCGAGCGGTTGACCAGCGGCGGGTTGTAGAAGACGAGGCGGCGCTCTCCGCGCGGGGCGCCGTTGCGGTCGACGAGCTCGACCTGCTCCTCCTCGAGCAGCCGCTCGGCCAGCTCGCGCGGGTTGGCGATGGTGGCCGACGCGCAGAGGAAGCGGGGCGCGGAGCCGTAGAAGTCGCAGATCCGCTTCAGGCGCCGGATGACGTTCGCGACCTGGCTCCCGAAGAGGCCTCGGTAGGTGTGGAGCTCGTCGATGACGACGTACTCGAGCCCGCTGAACAGCTTCCGCCAGCGGGTGTGGTGCGGAAGGACTCCGGTGTGGAGCATTTCCGGGTTGGTGAGCACGATGTGGCCCGCCTCGCGGATCGCCGTCCGCTGGCCGGCCGGGGTGTCGCCGTCGTAGGTGTGGACGAGAAGGTGGACCGGCAGCCGGGAGGTCATCTCGCCCAGCTCGACCATCTGGTCCTGCGCCAGCGCCTTGGTTGGAAAGAGGTAGAGCGCGCGGCTCTCCGGCCGCTCCAGGATCCGCTCCAGGACCGGGAGGTTGTAACAGAGGGTCTTGCCGCTGGCGGTCGGTGTCACCACTACGACGTGGCGACCGGCCTTCGCTGCGGCACGCGCCTCGGCCTGGTGGGAGTAGAGCCGGTTGATGCCGCGGCTCCGGAGCGCCAGCGCGAGGTCCTCAGGGAGGTCGTCGGGAAGGTCGACGAGCGCTGCCGCCACGCCCGGAAAGGTGTGGTCCAGCGTGACGTCGCCAGGCAGTGTCGCGGGGTCGAAGGGCGGCAGCGCCACTCGCGAAAGTTAGCCGAACACATGTTCGCTGTCAAGGTGGCGAGCACAGCGGGTAGGCCGCGGCCAGGCTTTGCCGAGCACGGCCCTCCGGGGGAAACGTTCCCCCTCAAATCAGGCCGCGGATGGCAAAAATGCGCGCCAAATTTACGTCCGCAAACTCGATGCTGCCAGAAAGTAGTGCCGCAGTGCGTTATGTATGACGGATGGAGGAGGGCTACCGCCCCGGGTCCAGCCTCGACTTCGAGCGGCTGTACCAGGCGACCTACCCCCGACTGCTGGGAACCCTCGTGCTGATGCTGGGCGATCGCGCCGCGGCCGAGGATTGCCTTCAGGAGGCCTATTTGAAGGCCTTCCGCAGCTGGGCGCGCTGGCAGCCCTCGGCTCCCGCGGAAGCATGGTTGCACCGGATCGCGGTCAACCAGGCCCTCTCCTACCGGCGCTGGGCGAAGCTGCGCGAGGTCGGCGAGCTGGTGCGCCGCCTGGGCCGGCCCCTTGAGGCCGACCCGCAGGCGGAGGGCGCCCTCTCGGGAGACTTCATCAAGGCCCTCCGCAAGCTTCCTCCGAAGCAGCTCGCGGCAATCGTCCTGCGCCATTACCACGGCTACACCAACCGGGAGATCGCGCAGGCCCTCGAGATACCCGAGCGCACCGTCGCGTCCCGGCTTGCGGCGGCCCGCGAGCGCCTGCGCAGGGAACTCGGAGCCGAGTTTGGGCTCCCTTCGGGTACAGGCGATCCGAGCCGCGTTACTTCACACGAAGAGATCCTGGATGTCTGACCCGTTTGAAGCCTTCATCGAAGCCCAGCTGAACCAGCACCTCGCACCGCTGGTCGGCTCGGCGATCCCGCCGGCCGCCGGTCGCTTCGCCGCGGCCGCGCTGGGAGCGGGGATCTCCGCCTCGGCCGGTTCGGGTCTCCTCGCTGCCTTCACGACCAAGACGGCGGCCGGCATCGCAGCCGCCAGCCTCGCCGCGGGCGGCGGTGGGGCGGTGGTGGCCACCGTCACCACCGGAAGCAGCAATCCGGTGGTCTGGGAGCAGCAGGTGCAGGCGGCGGTCACACAGTGCAAGACCGAGCTCTCGCCCGGTGAGCGGGGTGTGGGCCACTGCGTGAGCCACGTCGTGATCGTCCAGCAGGAGCTTCTGCCCTCACCCTCGCCGGCGGCCGGACAGGGTTCGGACATGGTCATCGGGGGCAGCGTCGCTCCGCCCGCGCCACCCCCGAGTCCCAAGCTCGCCCCGAGCCCCAAGGCCACTCCAAAGCCGCACGAGCCGCCCGACGCAACCTCCGGCGGAAGCGATGGCCAGCCGCGTGGTGGTGACCGTTTCCGGGACCAGATGGCGAGCTGGGCCAACTCCGAAAGGTAACCTCCCTCCTCCTACGAGAGGCCCGGTCCACCTCCTGGACCGGGTCTCTTTTCTTGAGGGGGGCGCGTCTCCCCTGGTCGCCGAGCTCGGCAAAGCCTCCGCGCGGCTAGCCCCAGTTTTGTGGGGAGACGTCCCTCCCGCGTTGGAAATCGCCGGAGCGGGGACAATGATTGGTCAACCCAATGAACCAGGACAAAGCGCCGGGGACGGCGCGGCAGCAGCTGGAGGAGCTTCTCGCCAGGCGGATCCTGATCCTCGACGGAGCGGTCGGGACCATGTTCCAGCGCAAGCAGCTGACCGAATCGGACTTTCGCGGGGAGCGGTTCAAGGACCATCCGTCCTCGCTGCAGGGCGACGCCGACGTTCTCAGCCTGTCGCGGCCCGAGCTGGTCGAGGAGATGCACCGCGCCTACCTCGACGCGGGCGCCGACGTCATCACCACCAACACCTTCACGGCGACGCCGGTCTCGCAGTCCGACTACGGGCTGGAAGGACTCGTCTATGAGATGAACCGGTCCAGCGCGGAGATCGCGCGGCGGGCGGTCGCCGACTACCCGGGTCGCTTCGTGGCCGGGTCGCTCGGCCCGACCAACGTAACCCTCTCGATCTCGCCCAAGGTCGACGACCCGTCGTTCCGGACGATCACCTACGACCGGCTCCGCGATGGCTACGCGGAGTCCGCCCGGGGCCTTCGCGACGGTGGCGTCGACTTCCTCCTGGTGGAGACGATCTTCGACACCCTGAACGGCAAGGCGGCGATCGCGGCCGCTCGGGCGGTTGCACCGGAGCTGCCGCTGGTAATCTCGGTCTCGATCGTCGACAGGAGCGGCCGCAACCTCTCCGGCCAGACCGTCGAAGCATTCTGGATCTCCGTCCAGCACGCCGATCCATTCGCGGTCAGCATCAACTGCTCGCTCGGCGCGGAGGAGATGAGGCCCTACCTGGCCGACCTCGCCCGGGTGGCGACGGTGCCGGTCCTCTGCTATCCCAACGCGGGGCTTCCCAACGCCTTCGGCGGCTACGACCAGCAACCGGCCACGACCAGCGCGTTGCTCCGCGAGTTCGCCGAAGCGGGCTTCGTCAACGCCGTCGGGGGCTGCTGCGGAACCGGGCCGGAGCATATCGCGGAGATTCGCAAGGCGGTCGCCGGCATCGCACCGAGGAACATCCCCGACATACCCCGTCGTCCCCGCTTCAGCGGCATGGAACCGTTCGAGATTGGGCCCGACACAAGCTTTGTCGTCATCGGCGAGCGAACCAACGTCACGGGCTCGGCCAAGTTCCGCCGGCTGATCGAGGCCAATGATTACGGGGGCGCCCTCGACGTGGCCCTCGAGCAGGTGCGGGGCGGGGCGAACCTGCTCGACGTGAACATGGACGCGGACCTGCTCGACTCCGACCAGGCGATGACCACGTTCCTGAACCTGGTCGCGACGGAGCCCGAGGTGGCGCGGATTCCGATAATGGTCGACAGCTCCCGCTGGTCGACCATCGAGGCCGGCCTCAAGTGCCTGCAGGGCAAGGGCGTGGCCAACTCGCTGAGCCTCAAAGAAGGCGAGGACGCCTTCCTTGAGCAGGCTCGCAAGGTCCGCGCCTATGGCGCCGCGGTGGTCGTGATGGCCTTCGACGAGCAGGGCCAGGCCGACACCGCAGAGCGCAAGGTGGCGATCTGCGAGCGGGCTTTCAGGATCCTGACCGAGAAGGCCGGCTACCCGGCCGAGGACATCATCTTCGACCCCGCCATCCTGGCCGTGGCAACCGGTATGGAGGAGCACGCCGGCTACGCCAAGGCCTTCATCGAAGCCGCGGCGGAGATCAAGCGGCGCTGTCCCGGCACCCGGATCTCGGGTGGCGTCTCCAACCTCTCCTTCGCGTTCCGCGGCAACGACCGCGTCCGGGAGGCGATCCATTCCGCCTTCCTCTACCACGCGATTCGGGCCGGGCTTGACATGGGCATCGTCAACGCCGGCCAGCTCGCCGTGTACGAGGACATCCCGGCCGACCTGAGGGAATTGGTCGAGGACGTCATCTTCGACCGCCGGCCGGACGCCACCGAGCGGCTGGTCGACTTCGCCAAGAGCGTGGCCGGCGAAGGGACTCGCCGCGAGGTCGACCTGGCCTGGCGGGAGGCTCCAGTCGAGGAGCGGATATCCCACGCGCTCGTCCACGGCATCGTCGACTTCGTCGAGGCCGACGCCGAGGAGGCGCGACTCAAGTACGGCAGGCCGCTGTCGGTAATCGAAGGGCCCCTGATGGACGGCATGAAGATCGTCGGCGACCTTTTCGGCGCCGGCAAGATGTTCCTGCCCCAGGTCGTCAAGAGCGCCCGGGCGATGAAGCGCTCGGTCGCCTACCTGCAACCCTTCATGGAGGCCGAGAAGGATGCGGCGGACCGCCAGGCGCGGGGCCGGATCGTCATGGCCACGGTCAAGGGCGACGTCCACGACATCGGTAAGAACATCGTCGGCGTGGTGCTCGGCTGCAACAGCTACGAGT
>JALZAP010000107.1 GCA_030948245.1 Candidatus Dormiibacterota bacterium
ACGTGATCCGGCGCGTCCTTCCGATCACGGCGGACGCGCGCTTCCGGCTGGCCGTGGTCGTGGTCGCAGCTGCCTTCATGCTGGCGCTGCCGGCACTCGCCAACCTCCACGAGCAGATCAACCCCGACGCGAGCGGTCGCTTCGAGATCTACCTCGGCACGTCGGCGCTCGTCCTGGCCCTGTGGGCGGTGTCCTACAACCTGATGCTCGGCTACACCGGGATGGTCTCCTTCGCCCATGCCGCCTACTACGGCGTCGGCGCCTACACCGTCGCCCTCCTCTTCGGGAAGAACATTCCCGTCCTTGAAGGCCTCGCCCTCTCCCCTCTCGTGGCCGCCGCTTTCGGGTTTTTCACCGGGCTGATCGCCCTCCGAGCCGTTCGTCTCTACTTCTCCTTGCTGACCCTCGCGATCTCGCAGGTCCTCTACTCGCTCGCCTTCAGCCAGTACAACATCACCGGAGGCGACAACGGCGTCCATGGGCTGACGCTGCCCGATTTCCTCAGCGACTACACGCCGATGTACTACTTCATCGGCGCCGTCGTCCTCCTCTGCCTGGTGCTGCTCTTCGTCCTCACGCGATCGCCCTTTGGAGCGGCGCTGCTGGCCATCCGCGAGAACCGGGAGCGCGCCCGCTCGGTCGGTATCAACGTCAAGGCCTATGAGCTGGCGGTGTTCACCATCGCGGCGGGATTCGCCGGTGTCGCCGGAGGCCTGTTCGCCGTGTTCCAGCAGGAGGCCTATCCGGAGATGCTCTACTGGACCCAGAACGCCCAGCCCGTGGTGGTGGTGCTGATGGGCGGGCAGGCCTCCTTCCTGGGACCGGCGATCGGCGCCCTCGTCTACACGGTTCTAAACAACCTGCTGAGCAGCCGTTTCCCATACCAGTTCGACATCATCCTCGGCGCCGTGGTGCTTCTCATCGTCCTCGTCGCGCCGGGTGGCTTCGCCTCCTTGCCGGGAATCCTCATGCGCCTTCGCGGCCGCTTCCGGAGCGAGCCACCCGAGCCGGAGGCAGAGAGCACCGGCTCCGCGATGGCCGAGGTCGACCTCTCCCGGGTTGTCGAGATCGAGGCGGTCCAGGCCGATACAGCGGCGGCCGATAGGGGTGCTCCGCTGCTCACCATCAGCGGATTGAGCAAGTCGTTCGGCGGCCTCCGGGCGGTGCACGACGTAGACCTCACGGTCCATGCGGGCGACCGCCACGCCATCATCGGCCCCAACGGCGCCGGAAAGTCGACCCTCTTCAACCTCATCACCGGACGCCTGAAGCCGGACCGTGGGAAGATCCTGTTCGGCGACCGCGACATCACCGGCAGGGCCCCCCACACGATCGCCAAGGCGGGCATCGGCCGGGCTTTCCAGATCACCATGATCTTCCCGAAGCTGACGGTCCTCCAGAACCTCCAGTACGCGATTCTCGCTCACCGCGGGCTCACCGTCAGGCCCTGGGGGGTTGCCAACCGCATGTTCCGAGACGAGGCGATGACGCTCCTCGAAGCTGTCGGCCTGGGGCGGTATCCGGACCTCCCCGCAGGCCAGCTTTCGCACGGTGATCAGCGCGCGATCGAAATCGCCATCTCGCTCGCGCTTGGCTCGCGGCTGGTGCTCCTCGACGAGCCGACGGCCGGCATGTCGCCGTTCGAGACCCAGAAGGCGATGGAGCTGGTGCGGCGGATCGCGACCGAGAAGAAGCTCAGCCTTCTTTTCTGCGAGCACGACATGTCGGTCGTCTTCGGTACCGCCCGCACGGTGACCGTGATGCACCTGGGACAGGTCCTCACCCAGGGCACACCGGACCAGATCCGGGCCGATCCCCAGGTCCAGAAGATCTACCTGGGCGAGCTGGAGGAGACGGCATAGCGGCCCTGGAGGTCACCGACCTCAACGTCCGCTACGGCAAATCGCACGTCGTCTTCGACCTGGGCCTGAACATCGAAGCGGGCGAGACGCTCGCCCTTCTCGGACGCAACGGCGCCGGCAAGACGACCACCATCCTGGGGGTCATCGGACTCCTTCCCGGCGCCTCCGGCTCAGTGGTCGTGGCAGGCCGAGACCTGAGCCGCTTGCCGGCCTACCGGCGCGCACAGGCGGGGATCGCCTACGTTCCCTCCGGCGCCCGCTGCTTCCCAAACCTGACCGTCCTGGAGAACCTCGAGCTCGCGGCGCACCCGGGCAAGGCGAACGGCGCGAGTTGGAACCGCGACAGGGTCTACGAGGTCTTTCCCAAGCTCGACGAGCTGAAGGCTAACCTGGCGGCCGGCCTCTCCGGCGGCGAGCGCCAGATGCTCGCAGTCGGCCGCGCCCTGATGAGCAACCCCGTGGTTATCCTGATGGACGAGCCGACCGAGGGCCTCGCACCGGTCGTAGTGCAGTCGATCGGTAGGCTGGTGGTCGAGCTCAAGCGGACCGGGGTGGGGATCCTCCTCGCCGAGCAGAACCACCAGATGGCGCTCAAGGTCGCCGATCGAGCCGCATTTATGGAGAAGGGCCGGATCGTCGACCAGATGGCCGCGAGTGAGGCGGTGGGCAGCAAGATCCTCCACCGGATCCTCGGGATCTGAACCGAGGGCGGGACGTCCTACCCTTGCCGGCCGTGCTCCGCGCAGCCTGCGCGCGGCTGGGGGCCATGGCCTCCGCTACTGGAGTGGGTAGGGCGACTGCCACCACCAGGGCACCGGTTCCGGACGTAGCTCGACCAGCCACTTGACCCACCAGAACCCGCGCTTGCCGGGTGCAACGAGACGCACCGGGTAGCCGTTGCCGGGAGTGAGCTCGGCACCGCCGACGCGCGTGGCGAGGAGCAGGCCTGACAGGTCGGCCACATCGAAGCGCCTCGGATAGCCGGTTGCTGAACGGACCGAGATGCTCAGCGCCCCGGCGAGCTCGCCGGCCGGCAGCAGCCGGGAGAGCCAGACTCCCTCCCACTCCTGCTCCGAGTACCAGCCGCCGGTGCAGTCGATGACTGCACGCACCCGGTCGGCGTGGGCCGCCAGCTCCGCGTAGCTCCAGCGCCGTGAGCCTGCCAGCAGCGACCAGTTCCCGATGTCGAAGGCCGGGACCGGGTCGAACAGCCAGGAGGTGACGGGCAGAGCGTCGAGCCGGCAAGAGCCCGTCAATCCGCGCCGGCCGGCGGGTAGCACTGCCAGGCTCACGGCCGACGCACCTAGCAGCAGACCGACCCTGAGCACGGCTCGACGGGAGAGGTCGGTGGTGCGCGCGCGGACCGGGCGGACGATGACGTGCCAGATCGCAAACGGCAGCAGCGCGATCGCCGCTCCGACATGGAGGTCCATCGCTGTGAGCTCGCGGAGGACCGGTACCGATGACAGCAGCGGCGATGTCCAGAGGTAAGGCAGACCGCCGGAATGGAGAAGGCCGAAAGCCAGAGAGACAAGCAGCAGCAGCGCGAGCAACAGGCCGACCAACCAGCCCGACCCGCTCCGTCGAATGAGCGATCGGCGGGCGAGCAGAGACTTCCAGGGGAGCAGTCCGATGATCGCGATTCCGGCCACCGCGTGCACCACTAGCACGAGCCGGGACGACCAGGAGTTGAACGAGAAGGCGAGCCAGCCGGTGAGGAAGGCGGCGGCGAGCAGACCGAGGAGCGCAAGGTTGGTGCGCCGGCCGCCCATCGCGCGAGTCTAATTTAAGGGGGAGTCCCCATTGCCGGCAAGCCTGTGCTCGGCAAGCCTGTGCGCGCGCTACCCCCTGTTAAGCCGGCTATTCACCGATCTGGGCGAGTTCGACCCGGTTGCGGCCGGCTTCCTTGGCGCGATAGAGCGCCTCGTCGGCGGCCCGGAAGAGCACCTCGCCGGTTACTCCGTGGCGGGGAAACGCGGCGACGCCCAGCGAGACCGACAGCTCGCCCAGGCTCTGGCCGCGGTGCTCAAGGCGGAGGGCGCTGATGCCCGCCCGGAGCATCTCCGCACGCGCCAGTGTCACCTCGAGGGGAGCGTCGGGAAGGATCAGGACGATCTCCTCGCCGCCGTAGCGGCAGGCGATGTCCTCGGAACGGATGTGGGCGCGGACGAACTCGCCCAGGGTGGAGAGGACGGTGTCTCCGGCGGAGTGGCCGAAGGTGTCGTTGAAGGCCTTGAAGTGGTCGATGTCGAAGAGGATGATCCCGAGCGGCCGCTGGTAGCGGGTCGCCCGGGGGATCTCTCGGTTGATCGTCTCCTCCAGGTAGCGGCGGTTGAAGAGCCCGGTCAGCGGGTCCCGAATGGACTGGATGCGAAGCGTCTGGCGGAGGTTGAAGTTCGCCATCGCCAGCCCGACGTGCTCGGCGACGGTTCGCGCCAGGGGCTGAAAGGAGTCGATCGTCCGGCCCGGATTGGAGTCCGACGACTGCATCACGTGAAGAACGCCGATCGCGGCGCCGCGGGCCATCATCGGCACGCAGAGATAAGGAGCTACGGCCTGCTCGCCGAGGTGGCCACAGTGGAGGCCGTGGCGCGGGTCGGTCACGACGTGGATCTGGCCGCGGCGAAGCGCCCAGCAATCCTCGATCCCGAAGATCTCCTCACCACCGCTCGCGGTGCCCCAGGCCGCGATCGCCTCCACCAGGTTCCGCTCGTTGAGCATGCAGAGCGCTCCCGACTCGGTCGGGAACAGTTTCTCGACGTACTCGGCGATCGCGCCCTGCGCCTCCTCCGCGGTAAAGCAGGACTGGAGCAGGTCGCCCATGTCGTTGAGCAGGTTCGCCTCGTGGTTGCGGCGCTCGAGGTCACTGATCCACGCCCGCAGCTTCTCGTTGGCCTCGCGGAGGTCGCTCTCCATCCGGCGCACCTCGGTGATGTCGGAGAAGGCGACCACCGCCCCCCTGTTGAGGCCGTTGTCGACGATCGGGTAGCTCGAGTACTCGACCGGGAAAGAGGTGCCGTCGGCGCGCCAGAACACCTCGTCCGCGGTCGTCGAGGCGACGCCGTCGACGAAGGCGCGGTGGATCGGGCACTTCCCGATCGGGTAGGCAGAGCCGTCACCCCCGAGATGGCGGTGAGAGAGGTGGTGAATGTCCTTGCCGACCAGGTCGGAGGGCTCGTAGCCGAGCATCCGGGCGGCCGCGCGGTTGACGAAGGTGCAGGCGCCATGAGGATCGATGCCGTAGATCCCCTCGCCAGTCGACTCGAGGATCAACCGCATCGTGTCGGCCATGTCCTCATGGGTCTCCAGAAAGACCATGTTCGACTCAGCCGCAACGGAATCACCGCCCCCATCGGCGGCTGCCGGCCTGACCCCCATTGAACCGGGGGATTGTAAGCCGAATCCGAGCCCAATTCGCCGACCAAACCGCCTCACTGATGCGGTGCCAGCACATCCTCGACGTATTGCGATTGGCCGCGAGAAAGCAGTAGATGATCTCGATCATCGCGGCTATCCTGATAGCGACTATTACCCCTCCTCTACCTCGCCGGGGGAGGAGGATCGATCAGACGGAGGCTCACTACAAACACCTGGAAGGGAGCGGAATGGCCACAGTACCAAAGGACGCAAAAGAGCTCGACCAGGTGGTCCTGCTCAAGGTTCTGACCGAGTTCAAGCGCGGCAACTTCGCGGCCCGCATGCCGGACGGCTGGACCGGCTCGGCGGGCAAGATCGCCGACACCCTCAACGAGGTGATCGAGGCCAACCAGCGCCTCGAACGGGAGCTAGCCCGAGTGGGACGCCTGGTCGGCGAGGAGGGCAGGATCTCGCAGCGGGCCGCGGTGCCCCAGCTGGGCGGCGAATGGGCCCAGTCGGTCGACTCGGTTAACGAGCTGATCGAGAACCTGGTCCGGCCGACCAGCGAGATGTCGCGAGTCATCGGCGCGGTCGCGGGCGGCGACCTGAGCCAGACGGTGGCCACCGAGATCGACGGCCGGCCGATGAAGGGACAGTTCCTGCAGACGGCGAAGACGGTCAACACGATGGTTCACCAGCTCAACGGTTTCTCGAGCGAGGTGACCCGCGTCGCCCGTGAGGTGGGTATCGAGGGCAAGCTCGGTGGTCAAGCGCAGGTCAAGGGCGTCGGCGGGGTCTGGAAGGACCTCACCGACAACGTCAACCTGATGGCCGGCAACCTGACCAGCCAGGTCCGCAACATCGCCGAGGTCACCACCGCGGTCGCCAACGGCGACCTGAGCAAGAAGATCACGGTCGAAGGCCAGGGCGAGATCCTCGAGCTCAAGAACACCATCAACGTGATGGTCGACCAGCTCAACGC
>JALZAP010000108.1 GCA_030948245.1 Candidatus Dormiibacterota bacterium
CACCCGAGGTGTCGGCCGAGATCCCGATGATGGCCGATGCCCTGGCGCCGGAAGGAGAGGTCGAGAAGCCCGCCGCAACCAAGAAGGCCGCGAAGAAGCCGGTGGCAACCAAGCCGCCGGCCAAAGCCGTCGACAAGACAACCGCCAAGTCGATCGTTGCCGGGAAGGCCGGCAGGGTCGAGGCCGAGCCGCGGGCCAAAGCTGGCAAACCCGCTCGCAAGGCGGTTGCCAAGAAGGGCGAATCGCCACTCGACGTGGTCGTTTTCGACGGGGCCGGCGAGCAGTCAGGTGAGCTGCGCCTGCCGGAGGCGATCTTCGGGCAGGCGCCGAACATGGGCGTCATGCATCAGGCCCTTCAGCGCCAGCTCAACAACGCCCGCCAGGGCACCTCGTCGACCAAGACGCGCGCCCAGGTCCGCGGCGGCGGCCGCAAGCCATTCCGCCAGAAGGGCCTCGGCCGCTCTCGCCACGGCTCGGAGCGGGAGCCGAGCATGGTTGGCGGCGGCATCGCCTTCGGGCCCCATCCCCGCAGCTACCGGCAGGAGATGCCGCGCAAGATGCGCCGTCTCGCCCTTCGCTCGGCCCTCGCCGTCAAGGCGTCGGAGGGCAAGGTGAGCGTCATCGAAGGCTTCGCCGACATGGCGGTCCCGCGGACGCGGACGATCGTCGATCTTCTCGATGCGCTCGGCGTCGAGGGCACGGCCCTGGTCGTGCTCGCCGCCTCCAACGACATGGTCGCCCGCTCCGCCGCCAACCTCACCTGGGCGAAGACGATCCTCGCCCACAACCTGAACCTCTACGACATCTTCACCCACGACCACGTCGTCATCGCCAGGGACGCGCTTGAGCTGATCGAGGAGACGTTTCAGGCATGAGAGCCCCCTCCGAAGTGATCCTCGGCCCCGTCATCTCCGAGAAGAGCTACGCCCAGTCGCAGCTCCGCAAGTACACCTTCCGGGTCGCGCCCGACGCCAGCAAGCCGGAGATCGCGCGCGCCATCGAGGAGCACTACGAGGCGCAGGGCGTGAAGGTGACTGCGGTCAACACGTTGAACGTCAGCGGCAAAGAGAAGCGCCTCGGCATGCGCGGCGCGCTCGGCCGGACCAAGAACTGGAAGAAGGCGATCGTCACCCTGTCGGAAGGTCAGAACCTGCCCGACTTGTTCGGGAGCATCTAGCCATGCCGGTAAGGAAGTACAAGCCGACCAGCCCGGGGCGCCGGTTCATGTCGACCTCGTCCTTCGAGGAGATCACGACCGACCGGCCGGAGAAGAGCCTTGTCGAAGCGCTCCCCAAGGCCGCCGGCCGGAACAACCAGGGCAAGATCACCGTCCGCCACCAGGGTGGCGGTTACAAGAAGGTCTACCGGAAGGTCGACTTCAAGCGCGACAAGCTGGGCATCCCCGGCAAGGTCGCGACGATCGAATATGACCCCAACCGGAGCGCCCGGATCGCCCTCATCAACTACAAGGACGGCGAGAAGCGGTACATCCTGGCGCCGCTCGGGCTGAAGGTGGGGGACACACTCATGAACGGTCCCGACGCACCCGTCCGCGCCGGCAACTCGCTGCCGATGGCGAAGATCCCGGTCGGCTCGACGATCCACAACATCGAGCTCACCCTCGGCCGTGGCGGCCAGCTGGTCCGCTCGGCGGGCACCTCGGCCCAGCTGCTGGCCAAGGAGGGCGACTACGCCGCGGTCCGGATGCCCTCCGGCGAGCTCCGCCGGATCAACGTCAACTGCAGCGCGACGATGGGCCAGGTCGGCAACCTGGAGCACGAGAACGAGTCGGGCGGCAAGGCCGGCCGCAACCGCTGGCTGGGCAAGCGCCCGACGGTCCGCGGCGCGACCATGAACCCGACCGACCACCCGCATGGCGGCGGCGAGGGCAAGACCGGCCCCGGCGGCAACCCGAAGACCCCCTGGGGCAAACCGGCCCTTGGTTTCCGCACCCGGAAGCCGAAGAAGGCCTCCAACAAACTGATCATTCGCCGGCGGGAGAAGAAGTAGATGAGCCGCTCGACCAAGAAGGGACCTTTCATCGACCACAACCTTCAGGAGAAGGTCGCCAAGCTGAACGCGACCCGGGAGAAGAAGGTCATCCGGACCTGGGCGCGGGCCTGCACCATCTTCCCGGACCTGGTCGGCCACACCGTGGCCGTCCACGACGGCCGCAAGCACGTGCCCGTCTACATCTCCGAGAACATGGTCGGCCACAAGCTGGGCGAGTTCGCGCCGACGCGCTATTTCCGGGGCCACGGCCACCACACCGAGCGCAGCTCGTCGCTCAAATAGGCAGAGAAGAAAAGAGAAAAAAGAGACATGGAAGTACAGGCGATAGCGAAGTACGTGAAGCGGACACCGCGCAAGGCGCGGCTGGTCGCCGACTCGGTCAAGGGACTGAAGGTCAGCGAAGCGCTCGCCTACCTCGAGTTCTCGCCGAAACACGCCGCAATCGACGTCGCCAAGGTGATCAAGTCGGCCGCAGCGAACGCAGAGCACAACTTCAACCTCAACCGCGAGGAGCTGGTCGTGAAGCAGCTGCTGATCGACGAGGGGCCGACAATGAAACGGCTTCGCTTCCGCAGCCGTGGCATGGCAAGCCAGTTCTTCCGCCGCACCTGCCACATCACAGCCGTGGTCGAGGACCAGCCGGTGGTCGAGGCCAAGCCGGTCCGCCGCCGCGCCGCGACGACGACCCGGAAGCCCGCCGCCAGGGCCGCAAAGCCGAAGACGGCGGCAGCCACCAAGCCGGCGGTCGATACGAATGACACGGCGGCCGAGCCGGCAGTCGATGAGAACGAAAACGAGAAGAAGGGGTCTTAGTTTTGGGTCATAAGGTTCATCCGAACGGCTTCCGGCTTGGCGTCTACCGTCCCTGGGAGGCGAACTGGTTCGCCGTCGACAAGGAGTACACCAAGCTCCTCCACGAGGACCTCGAGATGCGCCGGGTCATCTTGAAGCGGCTCCACAACGCGGGCATCGCCAAGATCGAGACCGAGCGCTCCTCGACCGCCCAGATGACGGTCACCATCCACACCGCCAAGCCCGGCATCGTGATCGGGAAGGGTGGCGCGTCGGTCGACCAGCTGCGCGAGGACCTCGAGAAGCGGTTCGGCAACCGGGTCCGGATCTCCATCCAGGAGATCAAGCAGCCTGAGCTCGACGCTCAACTCGTGGCGGAGAACATCGCCAGCCAGATCGAGCGCCGGATCAGCTACCGGCGGGCGATGAAGCAGTCGATCCTGCGCACCATGCGCTCCGGCGCCCAGGGCATCCGGATCGCGCTCGGCGGCCGGCTCCGCGGGTCGGAGATGGCGCGCCGCGAGTGGGACCGCGAGGGCCGGGTGCCGCTCCACACGCTGCGCGCCAACATCGAGTTCGGCCGGGCCACCGCCAAGACGACCTTCGGCATGATCGGCGTGAAGGTCTGGATCTACAAGGGCCTGGTCAAGATCGCGCCGCGGGGCGGGGAGGGGCCGGCCGAGATCGCCCCCCAGCCGGACGAACCGGCCGATGGCGTCGAGGTCGCCAGCCCCGAGCTGGTCACCGCGACGGCCGCTCCCGTCGTCAACGAGGCGCCGCCCCTTGCCGCCCCGGCCGCCCCCGCCACGACAGCCGTCGCCGGGCCGGCGGTCGAGCCGGTCGTCGAGCAGCCAAAGGCCGTCGAAGCCGCACCCGCCGTCGAGGCGGCCCAGCCCAACGGGCCGGCCGAGGCGCCCAAGAGGGCGCCCAGGAAGCCCAAGGCCGCCGCCGAAACGCCAGAAGGAGAGACGGATGCTTCTTCCTAAGCGTGTCAAGCACCGCAAGCAACACCGGGGCCGGAAGGGTGGCATCGCCACTCGGGGCGCCGAGATCTCCTTCGGCCAGTACGGGCTGCAGGCGATGGAGGCTGCCTGGATCACCAACCGCCAGATCGAGGCGGCTCGCCGTGCCATGACACGCTACGTCAAGCGCGGTGGCCAGATCTGGATCCGGATCTTCCCTGACAAGCCGGTCACCAAGAAGCCGGCTGAAGTCCGGATGGGCGGTGGCAAGGGCAACCCGGAAGGCTGGGTGGCCGTGGTCAAGCCGGGACGGATCCTCTTCGAGATGGGCGGCGTGACGACCGAGGTCGCCAAGGAGGCGATGCGGCTGGCCGACGCCAAGCTGCCGCTACATACCCGCTTCCTCCAGTCCGAGGACGTCCACGAGGTGGCCTCGTGAAGACCGAGGAGCTTAGGGTGCTGGACGTCGAGGAGCTGTTGGGGCGGCTGAAGAGCTCGCGCCGCGAGCTTTATGAGCTGCGCTTCAAGCTCGCCGTGGGCCAGCTCGACGACCACCGCCAGATCCGCAAGGTGCGTCACGACATCGCGCAGATCCTGACCTTCAAGCGGCAGCGAGAGCTGGGCCTGGTCGTCGGCGAGGCGGCCGAACCGGTCGTCGCCGCGACGCCCGACGAGAAGACGGCCGGCAAGGCCGAGACCAAGACAGCCGCCGAGCCGGCAGCGGCCGAAGAGGAAGAGGAATGAGCGAGGAAGTTTCAACCGAGGTCCGCGGCCGGCGCAAGGTACGAACAGGCTTCGTGATCTCGGACAAGATGGAGAAGACGGTGGTCGTCCAGGTATCCGACCTGACGCAGCACCGGCTCTACAAGAAGACGATCCAGCGGCGGGTCCGCTTCAAGGCGCACGACGAGGAGAACGTCTGCGGCATCGGCGACCTGGTCAGGATCATGGAGACCAAGCCGATCTCGAAAGAGAAGCGCTGGCGCGTGGTCGAAGTCGTGGAAAAGGCGAAGTAGTCAGATGGTTCAACAGGAGACCCGGCTCAAGGTGGCCGACAACAGTGGCGCCCGGGAGCTGCTCTGCATCCGGGTGCACGGCGGGCACTACCGCAAGTACGCGGGTGTCGGCGACATCATCACGGCCACCGTCAAGTCCGCCCAGCCGGGGGGACAGGTGAAGAAGGGCGAGGTGGTCCGCGCCGTGGTGGTCCGCACCGCCAAGGAGTACCGGCGCCCGGACGGGTCCCTGATCAAGTTCGACGAGAACGCGGCGGTCGTCATCAATCCGCAGAACAACCCCCGGGGCACCCGGATCTTCGGGCCCGTGGCCCGCGAGCTGCGCGAGCGCAACTTCATGAAGATCGTGTCCCTCGCACCTGAGGTCCTCTAGAAAGAGAAGGAGATGCTGACAAACAAAGCGAAAACAAAGCAGCGCTGGCTCGACCTGGCTCCGGGTGACACCGTGGTCGTGATCGCCGGCAAGGACAAGGGCAAGCAGGGCGAGGTGCTCCGCACGCTGCCGCACAAGGGCAAGATCGTGGTCCGCGGCGTCAACGTCGCCAAGCGCCACGCCAAGGCCGGCCAGTCGGCCGGTGGAAACAAGGCGATCCAGGGCGGCGTCATCGACTTCGAGGCGCCGCTCAGCTACTCGAACGTGATGCTGGTCTGCCCGCACTGCAACGAGCCGACCCGCGTCAAGCACACGGTCCTCGAGGGCGGCGTCAAGGCCATCGAGTGCCGGAACTGTGGCGAGCCTTACGAGCGGATCAAGAAGGTCGAGGTCCAATAGATGGGTAAGGAGAAGCAGGCGAACGCCGAGAAGATGAAGGCCGACCAGGCCCGGGGCAAGGCCGTCCAGGCCCAGAAGAAGGCCGCCGCCGGCGCGCCGCCTCCAGAGCGGGAGCCCGACACCAAGAGCGACCAGCTGCCGTTGCTCAACCAGCAGTACCAGCAGAAGATCGTGCCGACGCTCATGAAGGAGTTCGACTACGGCAACGTGATGGAGGTGCCGAAGGTCGCCAAGGTCATCGTCAACATCGGCATCGGCGAAGCGAAAGACAACGACAAGGCGCTCGAGGCGGCCCGCAACGATGTCAAGACGATCACCGGCCAGGCGCCGGTCGTCATCAAGTCGCGGAAGTCGGTCGCCGCGTTCAAGCTCCGCGCCGGTATGCCGGTCGGCATCCGGACGACGCTTCGCGGACGCCGCATGTACTACTTCCTGGAGAAGCTCATCAACGTCGCGCTGCCCCGCATCCGGGACTTCCGCGGGGTGAGCCCAGAGGCCTTCGACGGCCGCGGCAACTACACCCTGGGCCTGCGCGAGCAGATCATCTTTCCCGAGGTCGACTACGACAAGATCGACAAGCTGCGCGGTCTCGAGATCACCGTCGTGACCACCGCGAAGACCGACGACGAAGG
>JALZAP010000109.1:0-4372 GCA_030948245.1 Candidatus Dormiibacterota bacterium
CCGCTGGTCCGGACGTCCACCTCAGCCGGCCGCTCCGGCGCCCATCCGCTCCACCCGGATCGCCGTCGCCTTGAACTCGGCCGTTCCTGACTTGGGATCGTAGGCGTCGATCGTCAGCCGGTTGGTCGGGACGTCGTCCGGGAAGTGGAGGGTCATGAAGGCGAGCCCGGGCCGGAGTCCGGGGTCGAGCCGGACCGGAGCTTCAACCGCGCCGCGGCGGGAGACCACGCGCACCCGTTCGCCCTCCGCCACGCCAAGGCCGGCGGCGTCGGCGGGATGGAGGTCGATCGTCTCGCCCTGCCGCAGGGGTGAGGGGAAACGGGTGCTCTGGACGCCGGTGTTGAAGGAGTCCAGCCTTCGCCCGGTCGTCAGGCGGAGCGGAAACCGCTTGCTCAATGCATCGACCGGCGGCTCATGCTCGACCACCGAGAAGGGCGCCGGCGGCCCGTCCAGCGGCCAGCTCCAGAGCCGGGTGTGGAGGGTTGGCGTGCCGGGGTGACCCTCGCTGGGACACGGCCACTGGATCCCGCCGAGCTCCTCGAGCCGTTGATAGGTCATCCCCGCGTGCATGGGCGAGAGGGAGCGGACTTCGTCCCAGACCGCGTTCGCGGAGCGGATCTCCCATTCCTGGCCCATGCGGCGGGCAAGCTCGGCGAGGATGTCGATGTCGTCCCGCGCCCCCGGCGGTGGGGCGAGCGCACGCCGCGAGCGCTGCACCCGGCGCTCACTGTTGGTGACCGTGCCCTCCGTCTCCGACCAGGACGCCGACGCCGGCAGCACCACGTCCGCGAGCTCAGCGGTCATGGTCGGGTGGATGTCCTGGACGACGAGATGGTCGAGGCCCTTGAGCAGCCGCAGCGTCCGCTTCTGGTCCGACTCCGACTGCGCCGGGTTCTCGCCCACGACGAAGAGCGAGCTCAACGTCCCCGCCTCCATGGCGTCGAACATCTGGCTCAGGTGCATCCCCCGCCGGGGCGGAATGACGCAGTCCCAGGCCGCTTCAAACCGGGACCGAAGTGCGTCATCCTCGACGTCCTGGAAGCCCGGCAGACGGTTGGGGATCGCGCCCATGTCGCCTCCCCCCTGGACGTTGTTCTGGCCGCGGAGCGGGTTGAGGCCGGATCCCTCCCGGCCGACGTGGCCGGTAAGGAGGGCAAGGTTGATGAGGGCCAGCACGTTGTCCACCGCGTTGTGATGCTCGGTGATGCCGAGTGTCCAGCAGACCTGTGCGCGGCCCGCGCGAGCGTAGGTGCGGGCGACCTCCCGGATCGCGGCGGCGGGGATCCCCGTGATTCTCTCGGCGCGCTCCGGCGGGTACGCCTCGACGCAGCGCAGGTAGTCCTCGTAGCCGCTCGTCGCACCGCGGATGAAGTCGAGGTTGGCGAGGCCGGCGCTGATGATCTCGTGTCCGATCGCGTTGGCGAGCGCGATGTCGGAGCCGACCTCAAGTCCGAGCCAGATGTCCGCCCAGCGGGCGGAGCTGGTGCGGCGGGGGTCGACGACGATCAGCCGGGCACCGTTGCGGACACCCTTGAGGAGATGATGGAAGAAGATCGGGTGGGTCTCGCGGGCGTTGGAGCCCCAGAGGATGACCAGGTCGGTGACCTCGATCTCACGGTAGGAGCTGGTTCCTCCTCCCGCCCCGAACACTGTCGCCAGACCGACGACGGAGGGCGCGTGTCAAGTCCGGTTGCAGCTGTCGACGTTGTTGGAACCGATGACCTGGCGGGCGAACTTCTGGGTCAGGAAGTTGAGCTCGTTGGTCGCCTTCGAGCAGCTGAAGAGGCCGAATCCCTGTGGGCCGGTGACGGCGAGCTCCCGCTTGAAACCCTCGGCGGCGCGGTCGAGCGCCTCCTCCCAGGAAGCCGGCCGAAGCCTTCCCCGGTCGCGGACGAGGGGTTCGCTCAGACGGCCGCCGTTCGCGCCGGGGAGGGACATGGCTCGAGGGAAATTATTTCAGTGCAGAGGGAAGGGAAGCTTGACCTCGACCTTGCCGTCCCGCTCGCGGACCTGGTAGGCGGGCTGGTCGAACGTCGCCGGGCCGCCCTCGACCCGGCCGTCGGCGACGCAGAAGCGGGAGCCGTGCCAGGGGCAGGTGACGACGTCGTCGACCAGCTCCCCCTCGTCGAGCGGTCCGCCGGCGTGCGAGCAGGTGGCTCCGATGGCGTTCAGCCCGCCGCCCAGCCGAACGATCAGCACGGCCATGTCCCCGGCTTCGACGCGGACTGGCTTTCGCTCGGCGAACTTCTTGGTGGTCCCCACCTCGGTCCAATCGGTTACGCCCTCGACAAAGGCGTTGTGGTTGACCATGGTGCCGAAACCGAAGCTCAGGTCACCGCCGACGTAGGCACCCCACAGCATCACCAGGTAGGCGACCGTGGAGAGAAGCACGCCGACGAAGAAGAGGCTCGCGCCGTGCCCGTAGCGGAGGACCAGGGAGACGATCATCGCCACCAGCAGCGTCGTCATGGTGGCGCCGTGAACCGTCGCATAGCGGCGTTCCCTGCCGATCGTCCCCGTGTAGTCGGTGTACCCGGTGACCGCGGCCCCGAGCATGCCGATGATCCCGATGATGAGGGCGAAGGGGCCCACCTCGGAAGGGATCGCCCGGGTGAAGACGGTTATCCAGTCGGCGAGCACCATCACCGCAAAAGCGCCGATGGGCATCGACACCAGAGCCGGGTGGAGCGGGTGCCCGAGCGGCTTGGTGCCGTGCGCCAGGCTCTTGAGGGTGGAGCCCGCGCCGCCCATCACCTCGTAGAGCTTGAGAACCCAGCCCTGTACCACCTCGGCCGGCCGGTCCAGCCAGTCCTGCTTGTCAATCCAGGCGCCGAAGCCGGAGCGCTTCCCCTCGAAGCTCATCTGATTGGATCGTAAATGATCGGCAATTCAACTTCGCTTCGCTTTGGCAAGTCCTGCTCCCCCACCGTGTGGATGAGTCCCGCCGCAGGCGGGAGGGGGCGCGTCAGTCGACCGGGCGCTGGCGTTCCTCGTTCACTTTCAGCTGAAACCCCGTCTGCACGACCGCGGCCCGCACGCTCATTTGCCGGCCTAACCTAGCATCCAGCCCGAGCATGAAGGACGAGGACCGCCTGGAGCTCAGCGTCGACTCCGAGCTCTCCGCACTCCAGCGGGGCGGGGAGCGCGCGCAGCTCTACCGCGACCTCCTGTCCAGCTTTCCGGCCGGAGTGACCGTGGTGACGGCCTTCGCCGCCGATGGCACCCCTCGCGGCCTCACCCTGATCGCCTTTTGCGGCGTCTCGCTGGAGCCGCCGCTGGTGCTGGTCTGTGTCGACCGAGCCTCGAACACGCTGCCCGCGATCCAGCACTCAGGGGGGTTCACGATCAACTTCATCGGCCATCACTCGGACCAGGTCGCCCGGCTGATGGCCACCAAGACGGGCGACAAGTTCGCCCGCATCGACTGGCGGCGGCCGAAGCTGGCGGAGGGCGGCCCTGTCCTCACCGAGGACTCGGTCGCATACATCGAGTGCCGAACCTGGAAGGCGCTCGAGGCCGGCGACCACTGGATCTTCATCGGCGAGGTAATGGATGGCGCCTCTGCCGAAGGCCAGCTACCGCTGATCTTCCACCGGCGCACCTTCGTCGACCTGTCCCAAGCAGGGCACGGCTAGATTTAGTCTTCGTGCCCCGTTTCGATGTGATTGTCGTCGGCTCCGGCTCGGGTGGCGGCGTCGTGGCCAGCCGCCTGAGCGAGGATCCCGCTCTGAGGGTTCTTCTTCTCGAGGCGGGCCCCGACCCGGGGAAGGACGTCCCCGACGCGGTTCGCTTCGTGCGGCTGGGAAGCGGCGTCAACGAGTACGACTGGGACTACCTCGACCGGCAGGCCCGCAGCGCCCTGCCCCGGGGCCGGATCCTGGGCGGCAGCTCCTGCGTCAACTCCAGCTTCGCCCTGCGCGGGCAGCCGGAGGACTACGACGCCTGGGCTGCCCGGGGCGCGCCGTCCTGGCGCTGGGAGAGCTGCCTTCCCTACTTCAACAAGCTGGAGACCGACCGCGAGTTCGGCGACCGCCCGTACCATGGCTCGAGCGGTCCGATCCACGTCGAGCGGGAACCACTGAACGACTTCCAGCAGCAAGTCCGCGCCGCCTGCCTCGAGGTCGGCCACGCAGCTCTCGACGACCTCAACCAGCCCGGCGGCGTCGGGGTCGGTCCGCTTCCTCGCAACCTCAAGGACCACCAGCGGCAGAGCACGCTGCTCACCTACATCGCGGCGGCTCGAGGCCGGCCGAACCTCACCATCCAGGCCGGCGCGCTGGTCGACACCCTGGTCCTCCGCGACGGCAAGGCGACGGGCGTGCGGCTGGCCGGCGGCGAGGTGATCGAGGGGGGCCGGATCGTTCTCGCAGCG
>JALZAP010000109.1:4382-6165 GCA_030948245.1 Candidatus Dormiibacterota bacterium
GGCGGCCGGCGCCTACAACTCGCCGCAGATCTTGCAGCGCTCAGGCGTCGGCTCCCGCGAGCTGCTCAGAAGCCTTGGCGTCGACACCGTCGTCGACCTGCCCGGGGTGGGCGAGCACCTGCTCGACCATGTCTCCTCCCTGATCGCCATCGACTCCGGCCAGGAGGCGCCCGCGGACTTCATTCCCATCGGCCCCACGCTGAAGCTGCGGACCGAGCCTGGTCTGCCAGTCGACGACGTCAAGTTCACCTTCCTCTTCGGGGAGCTTTTCGCGATGCCAGGCCTGAGCGGGCTCTACATCGAGGTGAGCAACTGCGAGTCGGAGGGCGCCGTCCGCGCCGTCTCACGGGATCCCGCCGCCGAGCCGCACATCGAGCATCGCTTCTTCTCGAACTCGCGCGACCTCGATCGGATGGTCGGCGGGGCGAAGGCAGCCTTCTCGGTGGCCGCGGTGCTCGGCGAGAGCATGAAGTGCGACCTCCTCCTCCCAGACCCCGAGACGGCGCGCGACGAAGAGGCGCTGCGGCTGCATTTCGGGGACTTCCACGCCACCGACTACCACCCCTCGGGGACGCTCAAGATGGGCGCCGAGGACGATCCACTGGCGGTCGTGGACGACCACTGCCGGCTGCGCGGGATCGCGAATCTCTACGTCGCCGACGCGTCCGTGATGCCAACTGTGCCGAGAGCCAACATCAACCTTCCGACGATGATGATCGGCGAGCGGGTGGCCGAGTTCATCCGCTCCGAGCTGTGAGCGGCTCCACTGAAAACGTGATACCGAGTTTGTATATATTAGAAAGAGCGGAATGGCTCATCTGCTCTTCGCCGGACTTAACGAACTACAGGCGTGGCCGGGCTTGCTGGTGATCGTCGGGCTGGCCTTCATCGCGATGGGCGCCGACGTGGTCCGGCAGGAGCGGGATCGCTCCTGAATTCAGCTAGGTCTTAGCCGCGGTCGACGCTCCAGAGCGGAGCGCTTCGGCCACGTCCGTGCTCTCCCAGGGGACCTGGAGGTCGTCCCTTCCGAAGTGGCCGTAGGCGGCGGTTTTGCCGTAGATCGGCCGCCGCAGCCTGAGCTTGTGGATGATCGCCGCCGGACGGAGGTCGAAGTGCGTCCGGACCAGCTCCAGCAGCTCAGCCATCGGGACGGTCTCGGTCCCGAATGTCTCGACCGCGATCGAGGTCGGGTGAGCCCGCCCGATCGCATAGGAGACCTGCACCTCGCAGCGCTCGGCGAGGCCGGCCGCAACGATGTTCTTCGCCACGTGGCGTGCTGCATAGGCTGCTGAGCGATCGACCTTGGAGGGGTCCTTGCCGCTGAACGCTCCACCACCGTGGCGGGCGATGCCGCCGTAGGTGTCGACGATTATCTTCCGCCCGGTCAGCCCGGCGTCGGCGGTCGGGCCGCCGATCTCGAATCGCCCGCTCGGGTTGACCATGATCTTGGTTCTCGCATCGACGAGATCACGTGGGAGCACCTTGTCGATGACCTCTTCCCGGACGCCGCGCTCGATCTCCTCGTTGGTGACACGTGGCTCATGGTGGGTCGAGATGACGACCGCCTCGATCCGGACGGGCTTGCCGAGCGCGTACTCGACCGTGACCTGCGACTTGCCGTCCGGCCGCAGCCAGGGCAGGGTTCCGTCCTTGCGCACCACCGCCAGCCGCTGTGCCAGCTTGTGGGCCAGCGAGATCGTCAGCGGCATGAGCTCGGGCGTCTCGTTGCAGGCGAAGCCGATCATCATGCCCTGGTCGCCGGCGCCCTGGAGCTCGAAAGGGT
>JALZAP010000110.1 GCA_030948245.1 Candidatus Dormiibacterota bacterium
CTTTCCGACACTCTTCAAACCGCTTGAGCAGATGCCGGCGAGCATTCTCCAGCACATCCGCTACCCGGCTGACCTGTTTGACGTCCAGGTCGCCGTCTATAGCCAGTACCACATGACCGACCCCCAGGTCTTCTACAACCGCGAGGACATCTGGGACATCCCCCAGGAGTCGACCGGCCCCGGCCAGACGGCCGCGCTGCATCCCTACTACGTGTTGATGCGGTTGCCGGGGGAGCAGAAGGCCGAATACCTGCAGATCCTGCCCTTCACGCCCCGCAACCGGCAGAACATGATCAGCTGGCTTGCCGCCCGCAATGACGCGCCCAACTACGGCCGGTTGGTTCTCTACCAACTCCCCAAGGACACGGTCATCTTCGGGCCGTCACAGATCGGAAACCGGATCCAGGAGAACCCGGCCATCTCCTCTCAGTTCACGCTCTGGAACCAGAGCGGCTCCCAGGTCCAGCAGGGCAACCTGCTGGTGGTGCCGGTCGGCAGCACCTTCCTCTATTTCGAGCCCGTCTACCTCAGGGCGACCAATACCTCGTCGCTGCCCGAGTTCAAGAAGGTGATCCTGGCGGACACCCAGAACGTGGTCTGGGATGACACCCTGGAAGGCGCCCTCGCTCAGCTGGTTGGGGCCGCGCCGCCGCCCCCAACGACGCCGTCGCCGGGCGGAGGCACGCCCCCCTCGACGACCTGCGGAGAGCTCATCACCCAGGCGAACCAGCACTACCAGAACGCACAGGCGAAGCTGAAGGCGCAGGACCTGGCGGGCTACGCGGCGGAGATCCAGCAGGTCGGAGCCCTGCTCCAGCAGATGCAGACCGCCGGCTGCACGAGTTCCACAACCACCGCGTCACCGCGTCCCTCGGCATCACCGTCACCCTCGCCAACTCGTTAGCGCCGGCGGTGTTACACTCCGCCCGCTTTGACAGCCACTCTCCGCGTTTCGACATCCCCCGCGAGAGTGGCACACCGGGCCGCCTAGAACCGTAACCGGCCCCGGCGCTCGACCTCTCCTCGCGGCCCGAACCGCTGCTGAGGAAACCCATGAACTCCTTGCGTCATCGCGACCCTGCGTCCGTCTACCTGCTGATGCGCGGCGCGTCAAACCTCTTCTTCGCGCTCATCTCGATCGTCAACTTGGTCTACCAGTTCGAGGTCGCACACCTCGACCCGCTCGGCCTGCTGCTGGTCGGCTCGACGTTGGAGCTCACCTGCCTGGTGTTCCAGGTGCCCACGGGCCTGCTCGCCGACACCTACAGTCGGAAGCCGGCGATCGTCGCCGGCACCGTCCTGGTCGGTGCCGGCTTCCTCCTCGAGGGACTAGTTCCCAACTTCTGGGCGATCCTGGTCGCGCAGGTGATCTGGGGCGCCGGCGTCAGCCTGGCGGATGGCGCGGACGACGCCTGGATAACAGACGAGGTGGGCGTCGAGCGAGCCTCCGGACTGTTCCTTCGGGCGTCCCAGGCCGGACAGGTCGGAGGGCTGCTCGGGATCGTGGCGGGCGTCGCTCTCGCGACCGTGCGTCTCAACCTGCCGATCGTTGCCGGCGGCCTGCTGACCCTGCTCCTCGGGGTCGGCCTCCATTTCCTGATCCGTGAAGACGGCTTCGTGCCTGCGCCACGTCACCTGGCCGGCGGGCTGGCGACGATGGCCGCCAAGGCTCGCGAATCGCTTGGCGTCATCCGGGCTAACCGCATCCTCCTCAGCATCCTGCTCATCACGGCCATCGCGGGCGCCTCCAGCGAAGGCGTCGACAGGCTCTTCCAAGTCCACCTTCTGAAGGACGTAGGGCTTCCCCATCTCCCCGCCGTCAGCCCCCTCTACTGGTTCGCGTTTCTGACGGTCGGCTCGATCGTCATCGGTCTCGGGGTGACCGAGTGGGCGCGGCGCAGCCTCGACCTCGAGCAGCACCGGGTCGCCGTCCGCGCGCTTTTCCTGGCGACCACGATCCTGGCCGCCGCGATCGTCGCCTTCGCCCTGGTACCGAGCTTTCCGGCGGCCGTCGTCGCCTATTGGGTGATGCGAAACGCGGACCGGGTCTGGCAGGCGGTCCAGCGGGCCTGGCTCAACCAATCGCTCGATCCGGCAACCCGGGCTACCCTCTTCTCGCTCGACGGCCAGGCCAACGCGCTCGGCCAGATCGTCTCAGGACCGGGACTCGGATTGCTGGCGCGGAGCTCGATCCCGGCGGCGATTGCGCTTGCCGGAGTGCTGCTCTTACCGGCCCTGGCGGTGTATGCCCGGGAGTCTCGCCGCATATTCGAAATGCCGGTCACAGTGGACTGAAACGGGCCGCCGCGGGGAATAATTCGAGCGATGGCAAAAGGTGATTTCGTAGAGGTCCTCGTCGACGCCGGCGGCGGCTCGGCCAGGGAATGTTCGGTGCGGGCGAACCGCGCCGGCAGGCGCGTCGAGGTCAAGAGCTCGCGGTCGACCGTCGAGGTAAACGAGCTGACCCGGACGGGCCGCGTCGTGCGCAGCGCTCGCTTCATGGCACCCCGGGTGCTGGCTGTCGTCGAGCACCCGGTCGAGGAGGTTGCCGCCCAGCTTTAGGCGGTGCCGCCGGTAAGTGGGACGAAGAGGACCTTGAAAAGGGTCCTCGTCTCCAGCCTTCCGCGCTTCTTGTGGACGAGCAGCAGGTCCTGTGGCTCGTTCGCCTCCCGGACCAACGGGATGACCAGCCGGCCGTCCTCCGCCAGCTGGTCGAGGAGCGCGGCGGGAATGGCATCGGCGGCGGCAGACACGACGACCACGTCGTAAGGCGCTTTCAACGGCCAGCCGTCGTTTCCGTCGGCGTGGTGGAGCTCGGCATTGGCGATCCCCAGCCGGGCGAAGGTGGCCCTGCTGCGGCCGGCCAGCTCGCGGTCTCGCTCGACCCCGACCACCCACCGGCAGAGCCGGGCGAGCACCGCCGCCTGGTAACCGCTGCCCGCACCGATCTCGAGCGCCACGTCCTCGGCCGTGGGTGCCGCCGCCTGGGTCATGGCGGCCACCACCAGGGGCTGGGAGATCGTCTGCCCGCCGCCGATCGCGAGGGGGTGATCGACGTAGGCGTGGCGCCGCTGCTCAGCCGGCACGAATTCCTCCCGCGGCAGGGCGGCCATGGCTCCGAGGACTCCCTCGTGGTTGATGCCATGCGTCCGCAGCTGCTCCGCGACCATCCGCTCGCCGCGCGGGTTGGTGCTCATCCGCCGGGTTAGAATTCTGATTGAACCCACAAATTGGCCTCCACGGCACCAGCCATCGTCCCAGCAGCCCTCCGCCGGCCTGTGAAACAGCGGTCGCGCCTGCTCCGCCGAACCGGCCCTCCCCACATGCGAGTCGGGTTCGTCCATCCCTCCGAGCAGGAGTTCGCCCGCTTCCTCGACTATTACCGCATCCGCTGGGTATATGAGCCGGCATCCTTCCCGATCGGCTGGGAGGACGGCCGCGTGAGCGAGATGTTCACCCCCGACTTCTACCTTCCCGAGTACGAGATGTATGTCGAGCTGACGACCATGAAGCAGTCGCTGGTAACTCCCAAGAACCGGAAGGTGCGGCTGCTCCGCGAGCTCTACCCGGAGATCAACATCCGCCTTCTCTACCAGAAGGACTACCAGCAGCTGGTGGTCCAGGCGGGCTACGGCGTGCTCGAGGTGCAGCACATCCGCAAGCAGGACATCCAGCAGATCCTGATCTCGCCGACCGAGCTGGAGACCCGCGTCCGGGCGCTGGGCAGGAAGATCTCTCGCGATTACCGCGGAGAGGCGCTCGTCCTCGTCGGCGTTCTCAAGGGGATCACCTTCTTCCTCGCCGACCTCGCCCGCCAGATCTCGATCCCGGTCGCCATCGATTACCTTGCCCTGGCCCACTACGCCGGGGCGCAGCCGAAGGACCGGGTGACGGTCGTTCGGGACATCGACATCCCGATCGAAGGCCGCCACGTGCTGCTGGTTGAGGACATTGTCAACACCGGGCTGACGCTCGACTTCGTCATGAACAAGCTCCGCCAGCGGAACCCGGCCTCGCTCGAAGTCGTGACACTCCTCGATCGGCCGACCCGGCGCCTCGCCAACCTTCCCGTGAGGTACACCGGGTTCCAGATCCCGAACGACTACGTAGTCGGCTACGGGCTCGACTTCCGCGAGCTCTACCGGAACCTTCCCTTCATCTGCGTGCTCAAGCCCGGCGTCTACCAGGGCCTGGCGCCGCCCGGCCTCGAGGCCACGGCCAAATAGAGGAGCCGGCCGAGCGGCTGCTGGCAGTCCTCGATTGGATGTCGAAGCAACCCTTCGAGCTGCTGCTGGAGGGTGACCCACCCCTCCTCGGCTCGGTGGAGGCGATCGTGGTCGGCGCCCACCGCGCCTGGTACGCCGCTTCGGGCCGGACCGACTGGAGCGAGCCGAAAGCGTACCGGTGGCTCCACTACGAGGATCCGGACCCGGTGGGCCGCCTCGTTGACGGCGTTCGCCGGCTCGCGGTCGAGGTGGCGGCGCGAGAGGCCGAAGTGGACGAGGTCGTCACACTCGCCCGTGAACGAGGTAAGGATTAGCGTCGTGGCGAAATCGGGAGGCATTCGGGCGGCAACCTTCCTGGCGCCGTGCAACCGGCGCCTCTACGAGTTCATCGCCAGCGCTTGCGGAGCAGGTGAGCTCGCCGTCGGCGGAGACTGGCAGACGCTCGGCGAAGGTGCGATCGACCTGGCCTTTGTCTGCAGCCCTCCGCTCGTCTGGTTGAAGGGAGCCGTCGAGGCGATCGCCGCGCCGGTGCTTGACGACGCCCGGTTCGGCGGCCGGCCGTTCTACAGCTCGGAGGTCGTCGTCAGGAACGATTCGCCTTACCACACCTTCGAGGACCTGCGAGGAACGCGCTGGGCGGTCAACGAATCCAGCTCCTGGTCCGGCTACTGGGTCGTGCTGAATAGGGTGGGGGCGTGGAGCTTCTTCGGGGAGGTTGTCGAATCCGGCTCCCACAGCAGCTCTTTGCGGTTGGTGGCCGGGGGAGTGGTCGACGGGGCTGCGATCGACTGCCAGGTGCTGGCGGTGGAGCTCCGCGACGATCCAGTTCTCGCACGACGGTTGCGAGTGATCGAAACGCTCGGACCCGCGCCGATCCAGCCCGTCGTGGTGCAGGCAAGTCTCGACGCTGCCGTCAAGGCAGACCTGCAGGAGAGGCTTCTCAACTTGCGAGGTGACGTGCTGAGCGCACACTTCATCGGGGGCTTCGCGCCGCCACCCGACTATTCACTGATCGCCGAGGTGGTCGGCCGCTCGGGGAGCCGTCCTTGAACAAGGAAATGCCCCAAGCGACCTTCCTGTTTACCCTGAAGTACCCTATGCGTTTTTCGGCTTCCAGCTTGCGCCTTCCACCTACTCGACGTTCGGTATCCTCAGGTTTACCGTACTAAGCCGCTTGGGGCAGGCGAAGGTTAGCAGGGGGTTAGAGGACCGCGTCAACGGCAAAAATAAGTTCGCCGCCAAGCTACTTTTCGAGGCTTGACGCAATTCAGTTGGAGAGTGGTTTAGGGCCGGTAAAAAGGAGTCGGGAGAATGCGTGAAGCGGTGATCGTCGAATCGGTCCGGACCCCACTCGGCAGGCGGAATGGGAAGCTCAAGGACTTCCATCCCGTCCTCCTCGGATCGATGGTGCTGCAGGAGCTGATCAAGCGCGCGGGCATCGACCCCGCCCTGGTCGAGGACGTCGTGTGGGGCACCGTCATGCAAACCGGCGAGCAGTCCGTGAACATCGGCCGCAACGCCTGGCTCACGGCCGGGTTCCCGGTCGAGACGCCGGCCACCACGGTGGACCGCCAGTGCGGCTCCAGCCAGCAGGCAATCCATTTCGCGGCCAACCTGATCCAGAGCGGGATCGCCGACATCACCATCGCCGGCGGCGTCGAGTCGATGACCAGGGTGCCGATGGGCTCGACTGTCGTGCAGGGTCCGGGGATGCCTTTTCCGCCGGAGCTGCTCGAGCACTACGACATGGTGCCGCAGGGCATCTCGGCCGAACTCGTAGCGCGCAAGTACGGCATCGACCGAAAGGCGATGGACGAGTTCAGCGTGCGCAGCCACCACCTCGCCGCGGCAGCGACCGAGAAGGGCTACCTGCGCTCCCAGATAATGCCGATCGAGATCAGCAACGGGACCACCGAGGTCATGGACCGCGACGAGGG
>JALZAP010000111.1:0-4041 GCA_030948245.1 Candidatus Dormiibacterota bacterium
GCACCGGCCAGCCGGTCTCCGCCCTCACCTCTTCGACGGTGTGGCCGGGATGCACCGACGCCAGCTCCGCCTCACCGCCTTCGGGCGTGAAGCGGAAGACGGCTAGCGTCGTCACGATCGCGGCCGGCCCGCCGCCCGGCAGCCCGTGGCGCCGCCGCCAGCCCGGCGAGCCGTCACCGTGCCCGGGCGAGGTGACGTAGGACACTCGGTCCACCAACCTCCGCTTCTCGTGGTTCATGAGTGTGACCCAGCGGTTGGAGAGGATGGCGATGTCGGCGCCGCCGCCACTGCCCGGCAGCTTGACCTGCGGATGGTCGCGGTCGCCGATGTAGGAGGTGTTGAGGTTGCCGTGGCGGTCGACCTCCGCGCCGCCGATGAAGCCCAGGTCGGCCATACCCTGCGCCATCAGCGCCATCACGTTGGACATCCGCGTCGCCCACAGCGCTCGCACCACGTTGGGCGGGTCGCCCATGGTGCCCAGGAAGGCCTCCGCCGGCGCCGCCCGCAGGAGGCCGACCTCGTACAGGCCCAGGGCCGTCGGGGCATGGGTCGACCGGGCGACCGCGAAGGCCAGCACGGGCAGCCGCATGCCGACGAAGACGAGCTCGCCGTCGGCGATCTCGCGGGCGGCCACCGCGACCATCATCTCCTGCGGCGTGTATTCACTCATCGCCGTAGTCGACCGGCGCCGAGAGGCGATGCTGACGGACCGCGAGCGCGGTGACGTCGCCGAGCTTGCGCAGGTAGGCCGCCCGGTCGTCGACGCCGAGCACCCACTCCCGCAGCCACTCGAGGTAGCCCTCCCGGGTCCGCGAGCGCTCTCCGTAGCTGCGCATGTACTCGTGGTCACGCCGCCAGAAGCCCTGGACGGGAGCCGGGTGGGCGCCGCCCGGCTCGTGGACGACGGCGACGACCTTGTTCTCGGGCACGAGCACCCGGTTCGGGTCGGAGAGGATGACCTGGGCGTCGACCAGCTCCTCGCAGCTCAGGATCACGGCGCCGGCCGCCAGCGCCGCCTCCTCGGCGATGCCGAGCGGCCCCCAGCAGTGAGCGCGGCCCTCGGCGTCGGCGCGCTGGACGTGGAGGATCGCCAGGTCCGGCCGCAGCGCGGCGACGTGGACGAAACCGTCGACCACGCTGAGGCCGGGGTTGGAGGTGAGGATGTCTGAGCCGAGGAGCGTCGGGGTCGCGATGTAGGGCGCGCCCCAGGCGCCCGCCCAGAGGGCCAGCGACACCGAGAAGTTGGAGTGGTCGTGGATCTCCAGGGGCTGCGGCTCGGAGCGCTCGGCCGCGCGCCGGTAGTTGTGGCCCAAGCCCTCGGAGACGTTGCCGACCCAGGCGGCCGTCACCCGCCTGGCGCAGCCGGCGCCGACCAGCTGGTCGAAGAGCGAGTCAGAGATCGGCGCGATCAGGTCGAGGTCCTTCCGGCCCTGGCGGATGATCTCGTGGCCGGCGGCAAAAGGCACCAGCGGTTCGAGCGAGCAGCTCATCGCGATCGCCATCCCGTCGCGCACGAAGCCTTCGATCGCCGCCCGCATCGTCATCTGCTTCGTCAAGACGGCTGCGGGTTCCCCCGCTCGAGTTTGTGGTGCGACCCCAAAGGGCAGTTCAAGGGTTATTGTTCGCAGGATATGGTCGAGATGCGCCCAGGGAACCAGTCAGGCCAGGGTCTGGTCGAATACGTCTTGATCCTGATCCTGGTTTCGGTCGTCGTGATCGTGATCTTGCTCACCCAGGGCCAGGTCATCAAGAACATGCTTTCAAACGTCTCGGTGGCGCTCTCGACGTGAACCGTCTGGGGTCCCTTCTGCGCCGCGCTCAGAGCGGCCAGGGAATGGTCGAGTACGCCTTCATCCTGGTTCTCATCTCGCTCGTCGTCATAGTGATGCTGATAACGACCGGCGGCCAGATCCGCAACCTCTTCTCCGACATCACCTACACCCTGAACAACCAGGCAGGGCTGTAGGACTTTAGGCTAGGACACCCCCGCCAGCGCGGAAACAGCTTCCCGGGCCAGCGCGGTGATCCGCGCGGTGTCCCCTGCCCGCACCGCATCGGGCGGAAACAGCGCGGTCGTCAAGCCGACCGCCTTCACGCCCAGCCGGAGATAATCGGCCACCTGTTCGAGCTCCACGCCGCCGCTCACCCAAAGCGGCATGCCGGGCATCGGTCCCGAGATCAGCCGCAGGTAGGAGGCGCCGCCCACCGAGGCGATGGGATAGATCTTCACGACCTGGGCGCCATGAAGATGAAGCGCCTGGTGGATCTCGGTGGGTGTGAGGGCGCCCATCACGAGGAAGCTGCCGTGCTCGCGCGCCGCCGCCGCGACCTCGGGTTGCAGGAAGGGCGTGACGACGAAGGACGCACCCGCCGCCACGGCCTCGGCGACCATCTGAGGCTGAACGACCGTTCCGACGCCGATCGGCGTGCCGGCCGACTCCGCGACCAGGCGCTTCACCACCCCGGCCCAACCGGGAACTCCGGTGGTCACCTCGACAGTGCCCACGCCGCCATCGATCGCCGCCCGGCACGCCCGGTAGGCGGCGTCGCCATCGTCGGTGCGGATCACGCCCGCGATGCGGTTGGGAAAAGCCTGCTCGATCGTGATCACTCTCTTGTTCCGAAGTTGATTATCGCCGCACAAGCACGGTGCGGGCCGGTGCCCCGTCGCTGCCGACCAGCTTCAGGGGCAGGCAGTGGAGGTCGTACTCCCCGGGCTCGACCGCGCTCAGGTCAAGGCCCTCGATGACAACCACGCCCGCGCCCAGCAGTGTGTGGTGGACCGGGTGCTCGAAGGGGGCGTGGTAGCTCTCGACCGAGAGGTAGTCCACGCCGATCAGCAGCTTGCCCTCCGCCACCAGCCGGCGGGCTAGGTCGATGCCGACGGCGACGAACTCGGTGTCGAACTCCGTGTCGGCCGCTGCCCAGCGGGCCGAGTTGCGGGTCTTGAAGAGGATCCGGCGGTGGTCCGTCGGGGGCAGGTCCTCGGCCCGCAGCTCGAGACCGGGTGGGTTCGCCTCCACCACCAGGCAGGGCCCGACCAGCGTCTCGATGGGAATCGAGTCGATGCCACTCGCGCCCTCGACGAAGTGGACCGGCGCATCGACGTGGGTGCCGGTATGAACGCCGGCGTCGAGCCGCGAGACGTTGGCAGCGTCGCCCTTGGCGATCGCGCTCACCCGCTCCAAGCTGACCTTGGGATCGCCCGGCCAGGTGGGAAGCCGGGAGGAGATGGGGACGGAGACGTCGAAGATCTGCATGCCCGGTTCAGGTTAGAAGAACCGCGCACGTGACTTTGGCGGGTTCGCTACTCTAATACATACGTATGACCAAGGCCAATCCAGCCGTCCTTCCGGTCACCGGTCTCTCGGCGAAAGAGCTGATCGTTCGCGCGGCCGCCGAGTCGCTGCTGGAGAACGGCTACGCCGGCACCAGCGTCCGCTCCATCGCCTCCCGGGCTGGCGTTGCGATCGGCAACCTGCAGTACTACTTCCCCACCAAGTCCGAGCTGCTGATCGAAGCCTGGCGCCAGCTCACCGAGCGCTCGGTCGAAGAGCTGCGCACGAGTCTCAACCAGATGACGGACCCGATCTGGCTGATCGAAAGCGGCATCGTCAGCATCTGGGAGAGCCTGCGCCGGCTGGGCGACATCCAGCTTGCCGCCTTCGACCTGCTCGTCCAAGCCCCCAAGCAGGAGAGCCTGCAGGCGTTCCTGCCTGAGCTTTTCGCCCGCCACCGGGACGTCGTCGAGGAGCAGCTCGACCGCCTCGAGCACGACGGCCGGGTGCGGCTGAAGATCGAGCGCGAGGTGCTCGTCCCCCTGATCCTCAACACCGTCCTCGGCTTCGGGCTCTACTACGTGGTGACGCGCGACGAGGACTCCTGCCTGCGCGCGTTGAGTGCCTGGCGCGAGCTGGCGAGCAGCGTCGTCGAGCCCGTGCCGTGATCGTCCAGGAGGAGTTGGAGGCGATCGAGTCGCTCTGGGCCACGGGCCTCGAAGAGGCGTACGCGGCCTACCAGCCGGCCACCGCTTCCCTCGGC
>JALZAP010000111.1:4051-6114 GCA_030948245.1 Candidatus Dormiibacterota bacterium
ACGCGCCACGGGTGGCGCTGGCAGCCGCGCTGGTCGAGATGGCGCTCCGCCTGCAGCGACTCGGCAGCCCGGCTCCTGCGGCACCCGACCTGCTCCGGGGCGACCTCTGCCTGGCCCGTGCTTCGCGTCTCCTCGCCGACACCCGAGACTTCCGCCTCCAGGTCGCCTTCGCGCGGGCGATCGAGGAGCAGTCCGCGGCAGCCGCCGCCGGGCGGGAGCTGGCGCCCACCCGGCAGCGCCTCCTCCGCGCCATCGAGGAAACGCGGTGATCGAGACCCGCCGGATTGCGCTCAGCAGCAGCCGGGCGACCGAGTTCCTCGACCTGACCGCCCGGCTCCAGCAGGAGGTCGAGAAGGCCGGCCTGTTGAACGGCCGGCTGCACCTCCAGTCCCTCCACACCACCCTGGGCCTGGCCGTCAACGAGAACGAGCCGCTCCTCCTCGCCGACCTCGAGGCGATGCTCCGGCGGCTGGTCCCGGCCGAGGCGACCTTCCTTCACGACGACTTCTCGCTCCGCGCCGCCGTCCCCGACGACGAGCCCGCCAACGGCCACGCCCACGCCCGCAACCTGCTCCTTCAGCCCAGCCTCACGATCCTCGTCGAGGATGGCGAGTTGGTGATCGGACTCTGGCAGTCGGTTTTCGCGGTCGAGCTCGACGGCCCCCGCACGCGGGAGGTCGCGATCCAGCTCGACGGGGACTTCGCTACGCGCGGCGGCGATGGGGTCAGGCGGCTCATCGAACTGGAGCTGGAGCGCCAGCTCCACGCCGACCCCCGGCACGTGGGCGACCCGATGCGGCGCCTCGTGGAAGCCGGGGGCAAGCGCTTCCGACCCTTCCTGGTGCTGCTCACCTCCCGCCTGGGCCCGGACCACGACCCCCTCCGCGCCGCCACCCTGGCCGCCGCGGTGGAGCTGATCCATGCCGCGACCCTGGTCCACGACGACTATGTCGACGAGAGTCCCAAGCGCCGCGGCCGCCCCACCGTCGCCGCCGCCGAGGGACCGGCCCGGGCGATCGCCGTGGGCGACTACTACTTCGCCAAGTCGACCCGGCTGATCGCCGAGCTGGGCAGCCCTGATGTCACCTCGACGATCGCGGGGGCGATGGAGGCGATCTGCCGCTCCCAGATCGACGACCTCGAGCTCCGCGGACGCTACCCCGGCGACGAGGCCGCCTACCTGCAGGTCGTCCGCGGCAAAACCGCCGCGCTGATCGCCGCCTCCTGCGTCGCCGGGGCCCAGCTGGCGGGCGCTCCGGCCGAGGTGATCGACCGCGTGCGCCGTTACGGCGAGGCAGTCGGCGTCGCCTTCCAGATGACCGACGACGTCGTCGACTTCAGCGAGCATTCGGGCAAGCCGATGGGCCAGGACATCCGGGAGCGGGTGCTCTCGCTGCCGCTCATCTACGCCAGCGAGGACGCGTCCCTGGGGGCGGAGATCCAGCGGCTGCTCGCCGGTCCCCTTCCCGACGAGCATCTCCGCCGGGTCGTCGACCTCGTCTCCGAGAGCGGCGCGCTGGAGCGCGTGAAGCGGCAGGCGCACGGCCTGATCCGGCTCGCCGTCGGGGAGCTGGAGGGGGTCGACCTCGACGGCGTCAAGTCGACGCTGGTCGAGATCGCCGAGAGCGTCGTAGACCGCCGTGAATAGGCAGGTCGGGCTCGGCCTCGCATCCCGGGGCGACGTCCGCGAGGCCGTCGAGCACGCTCGGCGGGCGGAGGCGGCCGGCCTCGAATCGGTCTGGGTCCATGACAGCTACTTCGAGCGCGACCCGGTCACATACCTCTCGGCGATCGCATATGCAACCCGTGGGATCCGACTCGGGGCGGGCTCGCTCAATCCCTACACCCGCCACCCTTTTGTCCTCGCCGCCACCCTGTCGGCGCTCGACGACCTGGCACCGGAGCGCCTTTCCCTGGCACTCGGCAGTGGCCTGCCGCTGCGGCTGATGCAGATGGGGATCCCCTTCGAGAACGCGCCCGAGCGGGTCGGCGAGGCGATCGACCAGATCCGCGACCTGTGGGCGGGCCGCCGGCTGACCCTGAACGAGAAGGTACCGCCGCTG
>JALZAP010000112.1 GCA_030948245.1 Candidatus Dormiibacterota bacterium
TTCTCGGCTGCGGCACGCTGGGACCCAGCGTCCCCCGCGCGGGCCGCCGCTTCTTCACTCGCCGCACCGGCGCCATGGACCAGGCCGCTCTCTATGTGAGCGAGGAGGGCCGCGACCGGGTGCTGCTCGACCCCGCCGAGCTGACCGGTGACGCGACCGGCGCACTGGACTGGTACTTCCCGTCGGAAGACGGCGAGCTGGTCGCCGCGGGGGTCTCGACCGGCGGCGAGGAGCGGTCCCTGCTGCACCTCGTCCGCACCGCAGACGGGAAGGTCCTCGAGGACAGGATCCCGAACTGCCAGTGGGGCTGCGTGGAGTTCGAGCCGGGCGGTTCTTCGATTCTCTACGCGGTCTTTCCGACGGGCGAGTTCTACGGCCAGCACGTGCGCCGCCACGTCTTCGGGCGGGCGGCTGTGGAGGACCAGGTGGTCTTCCGGCCGGAGGACCGGACCGAATCGCCCGAGCCCTTCTCGGTCAGTGCGGACGGACGCTGGCTGGTGGTCAATGTCAGCCGGGGCGCGGACGAGAGCTCGCTTTGGCTGTCGGAGGCCGGCGGACCCTTCCGCGAAGTCTTCCGCGGTGAGGGGGAGGCGATCCGGGCCTGGTTCACGGGCGGCCGGCTTGTCGGCCTGACCAACGTCGCGGCGCCCAACTGGCGCTTCGTCGAGATCGACCCCGCGCGGCCGTCGAGCGCGGATTGGAGCGACCTGGTCGCCGAAACCGAGCATGTCCTCCTCGACGTCGAGTCGAGCTCAGACCGGCTGCTCGTCCATCATCTCGTCGACGCTTGCTCCTGGGTCTCGGTCCATAACCTGGGAGGGCAGTTCGAGGGGATCGTCGACCTCCCTCCGCTGGCAACGGTGACAGGCCTCGGCGCGCACCCGTCGGCGACCGACGTTTTCCTCACCGTCGAAACGTTCACCCGCCCGGCGTTCGTCATCTCGGTCGACCCGGCGACCGGCCGCTTCACGGCGCTCGGTGGGCTGGAGGCCCCCACGGGCTTCGATCCGGCGGCCTTCCCGGTGCGCCAGGTCCGCTTCAAGTCAGCTGACGGCACCCCGTCGGTGATGTTCCTGGTCGGCCGGCAGGAGGGCGACGGACCGACCGTGCTGACCGGGTACGGCGGCTTCAACGTCCCGACGACGCCGCTGTGGACCCCGACCGCGGTGCCTTTCCTCGAGGCCGGCGGGCTGCTCGCCGTCGCGGTCCTTCGCGGCGGCGGCGAGTACGGCGAAGCCTGGCACCAGGCCGGGATGCTGGCGGTGAAGCAGAACGTCTTCGACGACTTCGCCGCGGCCGCCGAAGCACTCCAGGCACACGGCCACTGCACACCGGCGACGCTCGGCATTCGCGGCCGAAGCAACGGTGGGCTGCTGGTCGGCGCAGCAATGACGCAGCGGCCCGAGCTCTTTGGAGCGGTCGTTTGCCAGGTGCCCCTGCTCGACATGGTCCGCTACGAGCGGTTCCGGATCGCCGAGTTCTGGAACCGCGAATACGGCAGCGCCGCCAACCCCGATGCATTCCGCTGGCTGCACGCCTACTCGCCCTACCACCGGGTGCGCCGCGACGTCGCCTATCCCCCGCTGCTGCTGCTCACCGGCGAAGATGACGCACGCGTCGATCCGAGCCACGCCTACAAGTTCGCGGCACTGCTCCAGGCGACCCACCCGGACAGCGTCACACTGCTCCGGGTCGAGGAGCGGGCGGGTCACGGCCAGGGCAAGCCGGTGACCAAGCTGGTGCCCGAGGAGGCCGACGTCTGGGCATTCCTGCTCGAGCAGCTTCGGTGAATGATGAGCGCTCCTATCGCGCCCTGCTCTCGGTTCCCTCCTTCCCGGAGGCGGTCGCCGCTGCCCAGCTCGGTCGGATCGGCGGCCAGATGGGCAGCATCGCGATGGTCCTCTTCGTGCTCACCCGCTACCACTCGCCGACGCTCGCCGGCGCAGTCGCCTTCCTGAGCATCTTCCCGGGAACCATCGTGGCTCCGCTGGCGGGCGCGCTCCTCGACCGGCATGGCCGCAAGCGCCTGATAATCGTCGACTACGCCTGTGCTGCCCTGACGCTGGTGCTGATCGGGGTTCTGGCGCTGGTCAACCTCCTCCCGGTGCCGCTCCTCCTGCTGATAACGGTCCTCTCCTCGCTGACGGCACCGCTCGGCAACACCGGGCTCCGCACGCTCTACCCGATCCTGGTGCCGCGCCACCTCTGGGAGCGGATGAACGCCGTCGACAGCAACGGCTATGTGCTCGCCTCGATCGTCGGACCATCGCTGGCGGGGCTCATCGTTGCCCTGGCAGGCGGTGAGATTGCGATAATCGCCACCGGCCTCACCTTCGCCGCCGGCGCGATCTTCCTTTTTCGGATCAACGACCCGGAGACCAATACCGAGACCACAGGGAATCTCCTGCTCGACTCCTGGGAGGGCCTCCTGTATGTCCTCCGCAACGAGACCCTGCGCGGTCTCGCTGCCATGATCTCGGTCGCCAACCTCGCCAACGGGATGCTCTACATCGTGCTCCCGGTGCTGGTTCTGCAGCGGTTCCACCAGGGCGCCGCCACGGTCGGCGCGCTCTTCGCCGTGATGGGCGTGGCGGGCCTCTTCACCACCACCTTCTTCGGCCGGCTGAACAGCGAGGGGCGGGAGCGGCAATGGCTGGCCTGGCCCCAGGTCGCGCTCGGCATCCCGGTGCTCGCGATCGCGCTGGCACCCAACCTCTTCGTTGTCGCGGCCGCTCTGGCGATCTCCGGCCTGTTGATCGGGCCGATCGACATCGCTCTCTTCACCCTCCGCCAGCGCCGTACCGATCCCGCCTGGCTCGGCCGGGCCTTCGCAATCTCGATGGCACTCAACTTCTCCGGTGTCCCGATCGGGGCGGCGATTGCCGGCCCGATGGTCAGCTGGTCGCTGAACTGGACCATCTACCTCGCCGCGATCCTCACCGTCGTGGCCGGGTGCATGCCCCTCCTGATGCTTCCGGCGCGGGAGGATCGGGCGCCGGCCCCGGCAGCTGGAGAAGCACCGCCGAGGCCAGGATGAGGGCCGCGCCGACGAGCTGAGAAGGGCCAAAGCGATCGCCCAGCAGCCCGAAGGCGAGGGTCACCGTCACCACCGGCTCGACGGTGCTGAGCAGCGCGGTGCGGGTGGGGCCGATTCGCGGCAGCGCCGAGAGGAAGGCGCAGATCGCAAACATCGTGGGAACCGCGGCTATGGCCGCGACGAGCACCCACTGGGTGGCGCCGGCGGGGGGGCGCAGGTTGCCGGTCAGGAAGGCCACGATGGTCCAGCTGACCCCCGTCCCGAGGATCGATAGTGACCCGGCCGCGATGCCAGGCACGCCGGCCATGACGCGCGACCCGACCAGGATGTAGACGGTGAAGAGGAGCGGGCTGGCGATCGCCAGGAGCAGGCCCGGACCGCCCGCGAAGCTCACCCCTCCGGCCAGCAGCACCACGCCGGCGAAGCTGCCCACCAGCGCCGCCAGCTGGACCCGCTGGATCCGCTGCCGGAATACCAGCCAGGCCGCCAGGACCACCAGCGCCGGGTAGCTGTAGAGGACCAGCTCGACGAAGGACGCGGGCAGGACCTGGAGGGCGAAGAAGAAGGTGGTCGACTGCCCGAAGTAGCCGATCGCACCCATCCCGAGCAGGGCGAGCACGGTCCGAAGCGGCAGCCGGAAGGGATTCTGCCGCGCGACCAGCGCGACCAGGACCATCCCAATGCCCCCGACCAGGAATCGCAGGGAGAGCAGCTGCGCCGGCTGAAGCCCTGCCCGGTAGGCGACCTTGGCAATTATCGCGAGGGTCCCGAAGGCCACCGCCGAGAGCAGCACCAAGAGGGTGCCGGAGGCGGTGCTGGAGAGGGGCTGCCTACCTCTTGACGTAGACCAGGCCGAGGGCGCGCGGGCCCGTGTGCGTTCCCAGCACGGCTCCGATCTGGCCGATTTCGATCTCCATCCCGGGCATCTCCTCGCGGAGAATGCCGCGCAGCTTCTCGGCATCCTCGGGGGCGCTGCCGTGCATGACGGCCAGGCTCTCCAGCGGCCCCTCCTCGGTGAGGCGTCGCACCATCCCGGGGATCGCCTTGGCGCGGGTCCGGGTCCGGTCAAGCGGCCTGATCTCGCCGTGGTCGAGCTTGAGCAGCGGCTTGACGTCGAGCATCGAGCCGAGGAGGTACTCGATCTTGCTGATCCGGCCGCCCATCTGGATGTAGCGCATGGTGTCGAGGAGGGCCAGGATGCCGAGCTTGTCGACGCGCTCCTCGGCAGCTTTCACGGCGCTCGCCCGGTCGGCCGACTCGGCGGCCACCCGGCAGAGGAAGGCGATCGGCATCGTCGTGCTCTTGGAGTCGATGACGTGGACCGGAAAGCCCTCCACCGCTTCGGCGCCCAGACGTGCCGCCTCGCAGGTGGCGCTCAGGTTGGAGCCGAGGTGGATCGAGATCGCACCCTCCGACTCCTTGCTCAGCTTCTCGTAGACGGCGGCGAAGTCGCCCGGGCTGGGCGCGCTGGTGGTCGGCAGCTGCTGCGACGTCGCGAGGCGCTCGAAGAACTGGTCATTGGTCAGGTCGACGCCGTCGCGGAAGCTCTCGTTGCCGAAGAGCACTTTGAGCGGTACCACCTCGATCTCGTACTTCTCCCGCCATGCAGGTGGCAGGTCGGCCGTTGAGTCGGTGACGACGCGGAAGCCGTTTTTCGCCAAGCAGCCGTTCCGCTATTCGACGCTGAGGACGAACGGATAGTGCTGCTGGCCACCGTCCTGGACCTCGACCTCGAGGCGGGGAAAGTCGCGACCGATGGCGTCGGTGAGGAGCTTCAAGTCCTTGTCCTCGGCGCCCTTGCCCTTGTAGATGGTCACCAGCTCGTATTCGTCCGGCTTGATGTCCTTCAGGGCCAGGCTGACGACCGATCCGTAGTCGGCGCCGCTGTGCTTCAGCTTGTCGTTGATGAGGGCGATCACGTCGCCTTTCTTCACGGCGAGGCCGTTCGCCTTGCTGTCCCGGACGGCGTGGGTGACCTCGATCGTCTGGACCTGGTCCTTCGCCGCCGCCATCGACTCCATGTTCTCCTTGGCGCTCTTGCTCGGGTTGAAGGCGACAACACCCGCGATGCCCTGGGGCACCGTGCGCGAGCGCAGGATGTGGACCTTCTTCTTGGTGAGCTCCGGCACCTGCTGGGCGGCAAGGATGACGTTGGCGTTGTTGGGGAGCAGGATGACCTCCTCGTAAGGCACCGACTCGACCGCCTCGAGCATGTCCTGGGTGGACGGATTCATGGTCTGGCCGCCCTCCACCACCGCGTCAACGCCGAGCCCGCGGAAGATACCGGCGAGGCCGCCCCCGGCGACCACTGCGACAAGGCCGATGCCGTTGGGGCGGGTCGCCGCCGCCGACTCCGGCTGCTTGCCGTTGGCCTCCGACTGGAGGATCACGCGGTGCTGTTTCGACATGTCGTCAACCTTGGTCCGGGCCAGGGTGCCCACTCCCGACGCGTAGGCGAGGACGGAGGTCGGCTCGTTGGTGTGAACGTGGACGCGGATGAGGTCCTCGTCGCCGACGACGAGCGCCGAGTTGCCCATCCCGGCGATGGTGTCGCGGATCTCGTCCACGTTCATGTCCTTGCCTTCGATCAGGAACTCGGTGCAGTAGCCCCAGCCTTCCTCCGGCAGTTCCAGGTTGACCTGGGCCGGCGCCGGCGTTCCGCTCGCCGCCGGCCGCTTCGCCGGCACGCCCGCCTCCGCCTCCTCGACCGTCTTGAGGAAGCCCTCGAGGATTATCTGGAGACCGAAGCCGCCGGCGTCGACGACGCCCGCCTCGCGAAGGATGGCCAGCTGGGTGGGTGTCCTGTCGGTCGCCGCCTTGGCCGCCTTGCAGGCCGCTCGGATCACCGTGTTGACGTGCGCGTTGGGATCGGCGGCGGCAGCCTTGGCCGCCTTGCCTGCCTCGCGGGCGACCGTCAGGATGGTGCCCTCCGTCGGCTTGATCACCGCCCGGTAGGCCGCGTTGGCGGCTTCTTCGAGAGCGTCGGCGAGCTCGGCCGGCGTCAGCTCCGCCTTGCCCTGAAC
>JALZAP010000113.1:0-3502 GCA_030948245.1 Candidatus Dormiibacterota bacterium
GGTCTGGGAGTCGTCGGCGACCTGGAGGGTGAGGATCTGCGGCGCCTCGAACGAGTGGTGCTCGGTTATGTAGGCCGACGCGTCCCTCGCAAGCGCCGCCGTGGTCGTCACCAGCAGCATCGCCTCGTGGCTCCGCTCCAGCTTCCCCGCCTCGATCCAGAAGGAATGGATCCCCGAGATAACCGAGCCGCGCGTGGCGAAGCCCTTGCCGAGCAGCGCCTCGCCGAGGTTCTCGGCCTCGTCCCGCGTCGCCGCGGTCACCACCAGCAGGATCGGCTTGTCCTTCATCTCAGCCCTTTCATTCAACCGTCCTGGCCTCGCTCCACTCGAGCCAGCTGATCGCCGCCGCCAGGAACGTAGCTCCGAGCAGGAAGCCGCCGATCACGTCGGATTCCCAATGGACCTCAAGGTACAGGCGATCGAACGCTTCCAGCACGACGATGCCAAGCGCCACGGGAAGCGCGAGCCGGCACAGCAGGGGCCGGTTGGACAGCCTGACGACGACGAACGCGAGCAGACCGTAGATGACGAGCGCACGCGTCATGTGGCCGCTCGGGAAGCTCCACTCGGGGCCGCCGACCTTCTCGAGCAGGGTCGCGAAGCTGGGGCCGTCCGGATGCGCCAGGCTGGCGGGCGCGGGGTGGTAGATGGTGTGCTTGTAGACGAGCTCAACCAGCGAGGAGAGGGGCAGCGCGGCGGCCGCGACGGCGCCCAGCCGGTAGCCCAGGCGCCAGAGGTAGATGAAGAGGCCGAGGCCGAGCAGGCCGGTCAGCTCGATCCCGCCCAACAGCGCGATGAAGCGGAAGACGGGAAGCAGGGCTGGGACGTAGATCGTGTTGAAGGATGAGGCGACGGCGAGGTCGAAGCGGTGGAGAACGTCGGCTGCGACCGTCAGGCTGAAGGCGACGTAGGCGACCCCGAAGATCCCGGCGGTGACCGCGTAGCGCCTTACCGCTGGCATCGGCGGCAGAAGACGGTGGCACGGCCACCCAGGCGGACGAGGGTCAGGGGACGGCTGCAGCTGAAGCAGGGCCGCCCGCCCCGCCCATAGACCTGGAGCTCCTCCTGCTGGCGGCCCCTGGCGCCGTACAGGTCGACGTAGTCGTCGATCGAGCTGCCCCGGTTGACGATCCCCAGCAGGAGCGACTCGCGGAGGGCGGCATGGAGCCGCTTGACGCGAGCACGGGAGATCCGGGCAGGCGGCCGGTCGGGCCGGATCCGGGCCCGGTAGCAAGCTTCGTCGGCGTAGATGTTGCCGATCCCGGCGAGGATCGATTGGTCGAGCAGGAGGAGCTTCAAGGGCGCCCGGCGCCCGCTCAGCCGCCGGTGCAGGTCGACGGGCGTGAACCGCGGGTCGAGCGGCTCCGGCCCGAGCTTGGGCAGCTTGCGGGCGGCGACCAGCTCCGCCTCGGTCCCCAGCAGCAGGCGCCCGAACCGGCGTGGGTCGGAGTAACGAAGGTGGGTGCCGTTGTCGAGGGTGAGCACGACGTGGGTATGCGGACGCTCCGGATCCTCGGGCCGCTTGTGGAGCAGCTGGCCTGTCATCCCGAGATGGATCACCAGGGTGCCCCCTCCTGACAACCGGAGGAGCATGTACTTGCCGCGCCGGTCGAGGCTCTCGACCCGCTGCCCGGGCAGGCCCCGCACGAAGGCCTCCGGCTCCGGGTGGCGGACAATGCTCGGGAAGCGAAGGTCGACCGCTTCGATGGTGCGGCCGACGACGAGCGGCCGGAGGTCAGACGCGATCGTCTCGACCTCGGGCAATTCAGGCACGCACGAGTGCCACCTTGCGCACCTCCGCCCAGTTAGCTCCCACCTTCGCCTCCACCTCCAGGCCGCCCTGCAGCTCGTAGGCGCTGACCATCACCCTCGGCACCAGCTCGGCGAAGGCATCGGTCTCCCGCTCGGGGATCTCGAAGACCAGCTCGTCGTGGACCTGCAGGATCATGGTTCCCTCCAGGCGGCCCTCTTCCAGCTCCCGCTGGAGGCGCACCATCGCGATCTTGATGATGTCGGCGGCGAGGGACTGGATCGGAAAGTTGATCGCCATCCGCTCCGCCGCCGAGCGGAGCTGGAAGTTGGGCGAGCGAAGGTCGGGGATCGCCCGCCGCCGCCCGGTCGGGCTGGCGACGTAGCCGTCCTCGCGGGCCTTGTTGCGGATCCCGTCGAGCCACTCCCGGAGGCGAGCGTACGTCGCCCAGTACTCCTTCAGGAACTCCCGCGCCTCATCCCCCGGGATGCCCATCTGGATCGACAGGCCGTACTCGCCCTGGCCGTAGAGGGAGCCGAAGTTGGCGATCTTGGCAAGCCGCCGCTGGTCGGGACTGACCTCCTCGATGGCGACCTTGAAGACCCTCGCCGCGGTCGCCGCGTGGATGTCCTGGCCGGCCTCGAACGCGCTCAAGAGGTTGGGGTCCTCGGAAAGGTGGGCCGCTATCCGGAGCTCGATCTGGGAGTAGTCGGCGCTGAAGAGCTGGTGGTCGGGCCGGCCCGCCACGAAGGCGCGCCGGATCCGCTGGCCGAGCTCGGTCCGGATCGGGATGTTCATCAGGTTCGGGTTGCTGCTCGAGAGCCGCCCGGTAGCCGTGGCCGCCTGGTTGAGGCTGGTGTGGACGCGGCCGTCGCGGGGGTCGACCAGGGTCGGCAGTGAGTCGACGTAGGTCGACTTGAGCTTGCTGAGCTGGCGGTGCTCGAGGATCCGGCCGATTATCGGGTGCTTGTCGCGCAGGGCCTCCAGGGTCTCGGCGTCGGTCGAGTAGCCGGTCTTGATCCGCTTGCCGACTGGCAGCTTGAGGTCCTCGAACAGGAACTTGGCCAGTTGCTGAGGCGCGTTCAGATTGACTTTCATTCCGGCGGTCTCCTCGGCCAGGGTCGCAACCTCGGCCTCGATCGCAGCCAGCTGGCCGCCGAGGTCGAGAGCCACCTCCGCCAGGTAGGGCACGTCGATCGCGACCCCCTCCGACTCCATCGAGGCGAGGACCCGGGCGAGCGGCAGCTCGACCTCGTGGAAGAGGTAGTCGACGCCAAGCTCACGCATCTCGGCTGCGAGCCGGGGGCGGAGGTTGTACGTCGCCCGTGCCCGACCGGCGGTGTAGTTGGCGGCATCGGCGATCTCGGTCACCGAGGGCTGCCGAGCCGTGCGGCCGGTGCCGAGCAGCTGGTCGGTGGGGACCAGGTCCATGCCGAGGAAGTCGCGGGCGAGGTCCTCCAGTCGGGGGTCGCGGGCTCCGGCGCCGAGCAGGTAGGCGGCGAGCGAGCTGCTGAATCCCCAGCGGTACGGGTGAGGATCGACGCCGTCGAGCGCGAGCTGCATCTCCTTGACGTCGTGGCCGAGCAGCTCGAGCCCGCGGAGGAGTGAGGTGACCTCGCTCACCAGCTGGTCGAGCGGCAGGTTGGCCGCGTCACCCTCGTGGCGGAGCGGTAGGTAGTAGGCCTGGTCCTCGAAGCCGAGGCCGAGGCCGACCAGCTTGCCGCCCCGAGCCGGCCCGTCCCAGAGCCCGAA
>JALZAP010000113.1:3512-6004 GCA_030948245.1 Candidatus Dormiibacterota bacterium
GCCCGAAGACGCCGACCTCCTCGTTCGCGCGGAGGAGCTCCACCAGCTCGCCCAGCTCGTCGCCCCCGGCGACGACCCGGACGCCATCGGCCGGCGCGATCGGTTCGAAGGCCAGCGTCGGCTGGAGCGGGACCTGGACCGAATCGGGCAGGGGGAAACGGGCGAGCAGCTGGCGGAACTCGAGCTCGTCGAACTTGCGCCGCGTCGCGTCCGCGTCATAGCGCGTCCAGCGCGAGCGTTCCAGGTCGAGGGTCACGTCGACGTCGCGGCGTATCGTCACCAGGCGCTTGCCGAGGCGCACTCGGTCGGCGTTGGCCTCCAGCGAGTCGCGCACCCGTCCCGGCTTGAGCTTGTCGAGGTTGGCAAGCAGGTTCTCGATCGATCCGAACTCGCCGATCAGCTGCGAGGCGGTCTTCTCGCCCACGCCGGGAACGCCCGGGATGTTGTCCGAGGTGTCCCCCCGGAGCGCCTTGTAGTCGATCAGCTGGGCGGGCTCCAGGTTGTAGCGCTGGCGGACCTGCGCCGGGCCGTAGGTGAGCGTGTCGGTGATGCCGCGCCGCGGCACCAATGCGTCGACCGAGTCCGTGACGCACTGCAGACAGTCGAGGTCGCCGCTCACGATGGTCACCGCCATGCCGATCTCCTCGCCCTGCCGGGCGAGGGTGCCGACGATGTCGTCTGCCTCGAAGCCGGGGATGCCGTAGATGGGGATCGAGAAAGACTCCAGCACCTCCCTGACCCGCTGGATCTGGGGTCGCAGGTCGTCGGGCATCGCCCTCCGGCCCGCCTTGTATTCGGCGTACTCCACGGACCGGAAGGTCGGGCCGCCCATATCGAAGGCTGCGACCGCATATTCAGGCCGGCCGGCCAGCACGATCGCCAGCATCGAGGTGAAGCCGTAGACCGCGTTGGTCACCTCGCCCGCCGTGGTGCTCATCGGCGGGAGCGCGAAGAACGCCCGGTAGATGAGGCTGTGGGCGTCGATAAGGATGAGCCGGCCCTTGCGGGCCCTGGGTGGCATCAGCCGAAGTTTAGGTGCCGGAGTCGAGCGCCCTTTGGAGGCTGGCCAGGTAGCCGTCGGGCAGCACCAGCGAGCTCATCTCGGCGAGGCTGAACCAGCCCGCCCGGCGGTGCTCGGCGCTCAGCACGACAGGGCCCGGCGCTGCCAGCCGGCAGCGGTAGACGAGGATGAAAACCTCCTTGCCGGGCGCCGGCTCGAAGGGGCGGGCGTCGACCAGCCGCTCCACCACCGGCTCCAGCCCGACCTCCTCTCGGACCTCGCGGAGAAGGCAGTCCTCGGGTGTCTCACCCCGTTCCAGGCGGCCTCCGGGAAGCTCCCACTGGTCGCGCTCGTTGAAGAGCAGGCAGGCTCGTCCGGCGTCGACAAGGACCGCCTTGACGGAGATGGGGAGCCGGTATGGTTCGGGGTGGGCCATCGAGGACTGCACATAGAATGGGCCTCAGGAGGTGCTGGAATCGACGGTTTGATCGAAGTCGCGGTTGACAGCATCCGCGTCCATATGCCGACCGGACAGCACGTCGTGATCCTCAAGGAGAAGGGCGCCGAGCGCTATCTCCCGATCTGGATCGGTGTCTACGAGGCCAATGCGATCGCCCTCAAGATCACCGGCATCACCCCCGACCGGCCGATCACCCACGATCTGATGGCGAGCACGCTGGGCCAGCTCGACATCGGCCTCAGCCGGATCGTCGTCACCTCCCTCGCCAACGACGTCTTCTACGCCCGCCTCCACCTGCGCCAGAGCGGCCGCGACCTGGACGTCGACGCCCGGCCCAGCGACGCGATCGCGCTTGCGGTCCGGATGGAGTGCCCGATCTTCGTCGCCGACGAGGTGCTCGAGAAGGCCGGCGTGCTTCCCGAGAAGGAGGACGAGGAAGGCGGGACCGCCGATGAGGACCGCCTGGCAGTCTTCCGCGACCTCGTCAACAGCCTCGACCTGCCCGACCTCCCCGACGAGCCGCGCGGCGATCCCGAGGGCGGCGCCTCCAACTAAACCCCAGGCCGGACTTTTCAGGCCTTAAACTCCCGGCCGTGAGCGCCGAGGTTCAGCTCGAGATCGTCCTCCGGGTCTTCATCGCCCTCGTCCTCGGCGCGCTGATCGGGATCGAACGGGAGTATCGCGGCCATCCGGCAGGGGTCAGGACCCTTGCCATGGTCTCAGTCGGCTCCTGCATCTTCACAGCGGTCGGCATCTTCGTCTTTCCGGGCCACGTCACCGACCCGACGCGGATCGCAGCGCAGGTCGTGACCGGCGTCGGCTTCCTCGGCGCGGGGGCGATATTCAGGGCCGATGACGGCGTGAAGGGCCTCACCACCGCCGCGACGGTATGGGTGGTCGCTGCGATCGGCATGTCGGTCGGCTTCGGCCTTTACCTCGTCGCCGCGGCGGCGGTGGTGATCGCCGGCTGCTCGGCCTCGAAGTCGGGCGCAAGCATCCAGTGCAAGCCGCCCGAGTGCGCCGCCTCGAGCA
>JALZAP010000114.1 GCA_030948245.1 Candidatus Dormiibacterota bacterium
CTCTCCTACTTCGAGCATCGCCTGAAGATTACCGGCGAAGGTGACCGGTGGTCATGCCCGCGTTTGCGAGACCCGTCCTGATCGCCCCGGCAACGCGTTCCGAACCGGGCGAGTCTCCGTGGAGGCAGATCGTGTCATAGTCGCCCGATCTCGCCAGCCGGATCGCCTGCTCCACCGCGGCGGCGGGCGCCAGCACCGAACCGGGCTGGTCGCGCGGCATCAGATGCCCGTCCGGCTGGTAGGCGCGGTCGGCGTAGCCCTCGCGGTAGCCGGGAATGCCCGCCTGTTCCGCCGCGGCAAGAATCGGAAAACCCGGCTGGCCGACCAGCCCGACGCCGAAGCGGGCGGCGACCCGGGCCAGTGCGGCGGCCGCGGCCGGGTCGGCCTGGGCCCGGTGATAGAGCGCACCGTGCGCCTTGACATAGGCGATCGGCGCGATCGCGGCGAGGGCCGCCACCTGGGCCGCGACGAGCGCCTCATAGTCGGCGATCCCGATCCCCCTCTCGACCCGTCCATAGCTCTCCCGGTCGTCGTAGCCCGGGTGGGCGCCGACCTCGACACCCAGCGCCTCGCAGCGGCGAGCGATCCGGAGCGTCTCGCTCAAGGAGCCGGCGTGCACCCCGCAGCACACGTTGGCGCTGTCGATCGAAGCGAGGATCTCCTCGTCGTGGCCGGCGCCCTCGGCGAGGTCTGAGTTGAGGTTGATACCGGTCAATGGGCAGTCTGACCTGCCAGCTGCTGGACGGCATGGACAAGGGCCGGCAGCACTGCCGCCAGGGACTCGGTTGCTCCCCGTTCGCTGCCCGGCAGGTTGAGGATCAGGGTCCGGCCGCGCACGCCCGCGATGCCGCGCGAGAGCGCCGCCATCGGCGTCGAGGCCGTACCCGCGCGCCGCATCTCCTCGGCCAATCCGGGGACTGGGTACTCGATCTCCAGGGCGGTCGCTTGGGGAGTCACGTCGCGAGGCGCAAGGCCCGTGCCACCGGTGGTGACAACCAGATCGCCGCCCGCCTCCCGGAGCAGCGCCCGGATCTCGTCAACCTCGTCCGGGATGACGCTCCGGCCGACCACCTCAAAACCGGCGCCCTCGAGAAGCCTGGCGACCGCCGGGCCGCTGCGGTCCTCGGCCTCGCCCGCCGCGCCGCGATCGCTGATCGTTATGACCCAGGCGGTTGGCGTTTCCAGACCCCGCTCTTGCCGCCGCTCTTCTCGAGCAGGTGCACCGCTTGCAGCCAGACACCTGGCTCGACACCCTTGACCATGTCGATGACGGTCAGGCCGGCAACCGCGGCCGCCGTCAGCGCCTCCATCTCGACGCCGGTGCGTCCGGTGACCCGGGCCGTGGCCAGGATCCGGACGCCCTCCTCGACGAGCTCGAAGTTGACGGCAACACTGGTAATCGGGAGCGGATGGCAGAGCGGGATCAGCTCCGAGGTCCGCTTGGCGGCCATGATCCCTGCCACGCGCGCCACGCCGAGTGCGTCGCCCTTGGCCAGTTCGGATTCGCGGATCGCGCGGAGCGTCTCGGGCGCCATCCTGACCAGGCATTCGGCGGTCGCCTCTCGGCGCGTCTCGGCTTTGGCGCCGACGTCGACCATCCGGGCAGCTCCCGACTCGTCGAGATGGGTCAGGCGCGAGGACACGACACTGTGTGTATCACAGATGCGGACGAAGGCCATCCTCTTCGACTACGGGCTCACGTTGGTGACTTTCGAGTACCCGACTGCCTGTTTGCTCGAAGTCCTGGAGATGGTTCGTCCCTGGCTGGGACCGGGGCCGCCCGCCGCCGACTGGCTGTTGTTCCACGTTTTACATCCCCTGGAGGAGGACCTCGACGGCTTCGCGTCCGACGACGAGGTCGACTATCTCGCCTTCTATGAGCGGGCCTGGCAGAGGGCCGGACTGGAGGTGCCGAGGGATGTCCTCTACCGGATCCTCGACCTCGAGCAGCAGTGCTGGGATCGCTCGGTGCGGGTGGCGCCCGGAGCACTCGAGGTGCTCGACCGGCTGCGAACCAGCGGGCTGCGCACGGGGATCTGCTCCAACGCGCCGTTTCCAGAGGAGATGATGCTCCGCCAGCTGCGCGGCAACGGCATCGCCGAAAGGATGGATGCGGTGATCTTCTCCTCGGCGGTCGGCCGCCGCAAGCCGGCGCCGGAGCCCTACCTTGCCGCTCTTGCGGAGCTCGGCCTGCCCGCCGCAGCCGTGCTCTTCGTCGGCGACAAGGTCCGCGAGGACTACGAAGGACCGCGGGCGCTGGGGATGCGTGCCGTCCTCTGCAGCGGCATCGGCCGCACCCCCCTGCCGGCCGGGATCCCGGTCGTCAAGTCCCTCGCCGGGCTCGAGGCGTTTCTATGAGCCACCGTCGTCCGAGCCGGCTTTGGCTCTTCTTCTACGGCCGCCGCCGGAGGGGCTTTCCTGGCCTGCTGGTCGCCGTCCTCGGCCTCTCCGTCGCTCTCGGCCTGACCTTCGCCTCCCGCGCCGGCGCCTCGATCAGCTACTGGATCGGGATCGGTTTCCTGGTCGCGCTCGCGCTGCTCGCGGTGGTCGCGCTGACGCTTGCCCTGGTCGCCTCCCTGCGCCGGCCCGGCGGGCGATGAGGGCGGCGGCGGTGCCCGCCCCGATGCCGTTATCGATGTTGACGACGGTCAGCCCGGTCGAGCAGGACTGAAGCATGGTCAGCAGCGCTGCCTCGCCTTCGCCACCGGCCCCGTAGCCGGTGGAGACGGGGAGCCCGACGACAGGAGCATCGACGAGGCCCGCGACCACCCCGGGTAGGACGCCGTCCATTCCGGCTGCCACGATCAGGACGTCGGCTCGCCAGTCGACCAGCTCGCTGAGCGGCTCGAGCAGCCGGTGCAGACCGGCCACGCCGACATCGAAGACGAGGCGCGTCTCAACCCCTGCGGCAGTGAGCACCATGCACGCCTCTTCGGCGACCGCGAGGTCGGATGTGCCGGCGGTGATTATGGCCGCCCGACCGCCAGACGGCTCCGGCGCAAAACCCGGCCTGCGAACGGCCGCCGAGCTCGGTCCGAAGCGCTCCAGCTCAAACCCCGCTCGTGCCGCCTCCAGTGCACCCCAGTGTTCCTCTCCCAGCCGGCTGGCCAAACCCTGGCCCTGCTCGCGAGCCAGCACGAGCACCAGGCGAGCGGCCGCGTCGGGAGACTTGCCCGCCGCCAGGACCACCTCCGGGATGCCGCGCCGGGCCACCCGGCCGAGGTCCACCCGGGCGTGGGCGGCGAGCTCCACCAGCTGTGTCCGGCGGATCTCCTCAAGGGCCTCGTCGACGGTCAGCTCACCGGCTCGCAGCCGCGCCAGCATCCGCCTCACCGGGCGACCCGCGCCAGCTCGTCCATATCCGCAATCATCGGAGAATCAGGCGGTAGGCCGCGCGCGCAGGTGAGCCGAGGACGGCCAACGGGGCGATGCCGCCTGGTGAATCGAGATGATCGACGAAACAGCGGTAAGGCTGCGGCTGGAGGAGGAGGCCGACTCCTGCTACTCCTGGTCGAACGGTCCCGGCACCGTTTACGGCTCGCATTCCCATTCCTACCGGAAGATCCTCTACTGCCTGCGCGGGTCGATCCGTTTCGACCTCACGGCAACTGGCGAGTCGGCCGAGCTCGAGGCCGGCGACCGCCTCGACCTGCCTCCCGGCACCCCGCATTCGGCGGTCGTCGGACCGGCCGGGGTTACCTGCATCGAGGGCCAGGCACGGTTCACGGGGGCATAATTGGGGTCGCGGCAATGAGCATGATCGACTATATCCGCGACCGCGCTCGCTACTACAACTGCCCGGTCTGCGGCCGCAACCTGCGCGGCTGCGATGTCCGCATGCTCAACCACCAGGAGGACCGCTTCACGGTCCAGGTCACCTGCGCCGCCTGCAAGGTCAGCTTCGTCGTGGTGCTCGCCATCCAGGGGTCGGGGGTGGAGGCGCTGCTCGAGGAGGACGACGAGCTCGTCATCGAGGATGTCCTCTCGGCAACCCCTGCCCGTCCGGGCGCGGGACCGATCGAGGCCGACGAGATCCTCGATCTCCACCTCCTGCTGAAGGACTTCCAGGGCTCCCTCGACGACCTTCTCAAGGCTCCTCATCGAAGCCGGTAGGCCGCCGGCTCGCGTCTATCTCGACCACGCCGCGGGCACCGGCACCCTGCCGGAGGTGCGCGAAGCGCTTGCCAACATCCCAGCGGGCAACCCGGCGAGCCCTCACGGCGAGGGCAGGGCTGCCTTGGCCGCTCTCGACCGGGCTCGCGACACCGCTGCCCGCGCCCTCGGCGTGGATGCGGCCGAGGTGGTCTTCACCTCCTCGGGCACCGAAGCGGTGAACCTGGCCCTCCTGGGCGCCGGGCGGAGGCTGCCGCCCGACGCCCCGATCGTGACTTGGGCGGCGGAGCACCAGGCGGTACTCGGCGCGGTCCGTCACCTCCAGCTCGAAGGATGCCGGGTCGAGGTCCTGCCGGTCGACGCCCACGGCCACAACTCGGAAGCCAACCTGCCCGGAGCGGGCCTCGTCTCGACGTCGCTCGCCAACAACGAGACGGGCGTCGTCCAGCCCCGGGTCCATGCCCCGGGATCGATCGTCCACCTTGACGCCTGCCAGGGACCGCAGTGGCTGGAGGTCGACCTCCGCGGCGTCGACCTCGCGTCGTTCTCGGGTCCCAAGATCGGAGCCGGCCGGGGAGGCCTGCTCTTCGTCCGTGGCGGCGTCCGCCTGGAGCCGCTCCAATACGGCGGGCCACAGGAGCGCGGGCGCCGCGCGGGCCGCGAGGACGTCACGAGCGCGGTCGCGATCGCCACCGCGCTCAGCTGCTGCGCGACCCAGCGGGAGGAGCGCCGTACCGCAGTGAGCCCCCTCGGCGCTCGTCTTCGGCGCGCGCTGGCGTCGGCGGGAGGTCGGCTCACCGGAGGTGATCCGCAGCTGGCCAACCATGCCTCGGCAGTGTTTCCCGGGTCGAAGGGTGAGGATCTCCTGCTCGCGCTGGACCTGGCCGGCGTCGCCGCCTCAAGCGGCTCGGCCTGCGCCAGCGGGTCTCTTGACCCCTCCCACGTCCTCCTTGCCATGGGCTTCTCGCTGGAGGACTCCCTGAGCGGGCTCCGGCTGACCGCCGGCTGGGAGACCGGTGAGGCCGATCTCGAACGTGCTGAGGTCGTACTCCGATCGATCCTCGCGCCGCTGGTGCGGGCATGAGTGACGTCGAGTCGGAGCTGGTCCGGCGCAGGGCCGCTCGGCAGGAGGTGGTGCTGGCGACCGTGGTGCGGGTCGATCGGGAGCCACCCAGCCGGCCAGGCGAGAAGATCCTTCTCGACCGCCGGGGGGCGGTGGCCGGGACGCTCGGCTGCTCCGAGTTCGACGCCGCGGCGAAGGCCGACGCAGCAGCCTTCCTCGACTCCGGCCGGCCCGGGATGCGCACCTACCAGCACGACCTGGGAACGATTGAGGTCTACCTCGAGCCCTACCCGGTGCCGCCGACCCTTTTGGTGCTCGGCGACACCCCGGTCGCGCGGGAGCTGCTCGAGCTCGCCGCCCGGGTCGGCTTCCATCCGACCACGACCGTCGGGGAGGCCGGGCCCGGCGCCTTTGCGGTCCACACCGATCACGACGACCCGAGCCTGCCTGATTCGCTCGAGGTGGTGATCCGAGCGGGGCCGAGGTTCGTCGGCGTCATGGGCAGCCGGCGTCACACGGGCCATCACCTCGAGGAGCTCCGCCGCCGCGGCCTGTCGGAAGCGGCCGTGGCCGCCATTCAGAGCCCGGTCGGCCTCGACATCGGCGCACGCTCGGCTCCCGAGATCGCCCTTTCCATCCTCGCCGGCCTGCTCGCCATCCGCTCTGGAGCACCCGGGGGCTGGAAGCAGAGCTGAGGGGAGTCGCGGCGCCGCCCTAACGGAGGTGGTTGCCGCCGCCGACCGCGCCTATTACTCTGCCCCCGCGATGCCGATCGAACCGGGGACCACGCTCGGCGCATATGAGGTCCATGAGTTGCTCGGCC